>CADBDO010000038.1 GCA_902793515.1 uncultured Erysipelotrichaceae bacterium
GTTTCCTCTTTATATTTATTGCGCAAGATGTAGATGATGATTAAGGCAGGGATCGCCAATAAGCCAAATAAGGCAAAAGGGAATAAGAAACTCATATGTTATTTGATTACCCCCTTGTCTGCTAATGTCTTAAGGAGAACTTCCTTAACGGACTGGTCAGTGGTGACCAGCTGATAGTCTGCTTCACGAGAGGTGCAGAAGTTGTCAATGCGGCTGGTGATGTACTCAACTGCCTTCTTATAGGCGTTAAGGATCTCACGGCCGATATTGTCTTTGTAGAATCTCATGGAGTCTTCGGAGTCGCGGATGATCGTCTTTCCGCGGATCTCAGGCTTGATTTCCTGTGGGGAGAGGACCTGTAAGCAAAGTACGTCCCTCTTCTTTCCACGAAGATAATCGATGCTGTCGAAGAAATTGTTGTCTGTTAAAAAGTCGCTGATGATGATGGACCTGCCATCACCGAATCCAACTGTTGAACGGGTAAGAGCCTCCGAGATGTAAGCGTCACCGCCAAACTTAAGTTTGTTGATGCGCCCAATCGTCTGGGTGAAGGCGTCTTTTCCGACAATCTTTTCTAAAATAGGTTCAACGATCTTGCCTCTGATGGCATAGATCGAAACGCGGTCCATCTCTTTGATGGAGAGATAGGCCAAAGCAACGGCCAACCTGACGGCCATCTCGTCTTTTCCATTGTAGGACATGGAAGTGGAGCAATCGATGTAGATACGGGTCTGCATCTGTCTCTCATCGAGATATAACTTTAGGTACATCTTTTCGGTTCGTCCGTAGATGTTCCAATCGATCTTGGTGATGTCGTCTCCTTCGAGGTAGTCGCGGTAGTCGGCGAATTCGCTGCTTGAACCAAACTTTTTCGATTTATGATTGCCGCCAAAAAGACCAGCGACATTGTCCTTAACCGCTAGTGAGAATAGCTCAAGTTGTTGGAAAAAGCTTTCGTCGATAACCGATGCCATATTAATTAACGATTCTTACGGTTTTCCTTGATGAGGAGTTCGATGACCTTGTCGATCGAAAGGCCTTCGTTGATGGCGTTGTAGTTGATCTTGATACGGTGACGGAGGACTGGGAAAGCCAAAGCGTCGATATCGTCGAACGAAACGTTATAGTTGCCATGGATTAAAGCACGGATCTTGGCGCCGGTGATTAAAGCCTGGCCAGCACGTGGGGAGCAGCCATAACGGATGTATTTCTTGGTGACCTCAGAGGTCTCTTCGAATTCTGGGTGGGTGTTGTGGACTAAAGTCATGGCGTAGTCGATGACTTCCTTGATGCATGGAACATCCTGGGCAAGGGCACGCATCTTCATGATCTGTGGGCCATCAACGACCTTGGTGGCGTTTTCAGCCTGGGAGTGCTGGGTCAAATTGACGATGTCACCGAGTTCTTCGACAGTTGGGAAGTCCATGGCGACTTTGAACATGAAACGGTCCATCTGAGCTTCTGGAAGTGGGTAAGTACCATCCTGCTCGATTGGGTTCTGGGTAGCGAGAACGAAGTATGGTTCCTGCATGACGTAGGTTTTGCCAGCGACGGTGGTCTTGTGCTCCTGCATGACCTCGAGAAGAGCGGACTGGGTCTTTGGGGTAGCACGGTTGATTTCGTCGGCGAGGATGATCTGGGCGAAGATAGGACCCTTTTGGAAGTGGGTGGTTAAGTTGCCATCGTCATCCTTTCTGATGATGTTGGTACCAGTGACGTCATTTGGCATGAGGTCAGGGGTGAACTGAATACGGCTGAATGGTAAATCGAGGGTCTGGCCTAAAGAACGGACCAAACGGGTTTTACCGGTGCCTGGGACACCTTCGAGAAGGACGTTGCCGCCAGCGATGATAGCGATGACGACGTCATCGAGGACTTCTTCTTGACCGATGATGTCCTTGTGAAGCTCGGCTTTGATTTTTGCGACTGATTCACTGAATTCCTGAATCATTTGCTCTTTTTCTTCCATTGTATTTGATACTCCTTTTTTCTTTGGTTCGTACGCGAACCTTATTGTTTATATCCTTTTGAAATAGAAACCTTCCTTAAACGGGGAGAAAGCGGGGGATTATTTTCCTCCGCCTTGTCCATCTGAACCGTATAGATTTTTGAAATAGTCGTCTGCGGTATCACCGTCGTCGGTATCGCCATGGGCGTGATCGTCGGTGTAAGCGCCGCCGTAGCTGTCAATGACGCTACCATATTCGACTGTTCCATCTCCGGTATAAATGATGTCGGTATGTGGGTCGGCTGGGACTTGGCCTGGGCCAGCTCCAGAACCAGAACCTGATCCTGGCTGATCGCCTGAGCCTGGTTGGTCGCCTGAACCTGGCTGGTCACCCGATCCTGGCTGTCCTGAGCCTGATCCTGGCTGTCCCGATCCGGAACCAGGTTGTCCGGAACCTGAGCCAGAGCCTGAGCCCGATCCTGATCCTGGAGCTTGTCCAGAACCGGATCCTGAACCAGAGCCAGAGCCTGGGGCTTGTCCTGAGCCTGAGCCAGAGCCGCTTGCTTCGCTACCTGGCTGTGGGTTGACCATCGATTCCATCATGGATTGGATGGCAGAAGCCATGGCTTCGTTTTCTTTTTGTTGGCTAACGTTCGAAGCGGCGTTGCTAGCAGCCTCAGCGATTGCGGACTCGACGGCTTCCTGAGCCTTGCTTTCGTAGTTGGTCTGTTGGGAACCCGATTGCTGTTCGCCAGAACTTGGCTGAGGATCGGTTGGCATTTCTTCAATGCTCCTTAATCTGTTGGCAAGTTCTTTGTAGACCTTGTAGAGATCGTCGTCTTCGCTGACGCCAGCCTGGACGGCTTTTTCAAGCGCGTCATCGATCTGGTCAGCAAGCTCACCAGCGTAATCTCTCAATGCCTCGCCTTCTAATTGGCTGAGGTCATCGAAGAGATCCTGGAAGTCTTGACGGAGACCTGGGATATCGCCTTCGATAAGGTCTTGGCCTTGATTTTTAAGGTGCTGATCTGGTTCGGTCTTGAGGGCCTTACCGATTTCCTCTTTTGAGTTCCATTCATCGAGAATCGAGGAGATGGCTTCTCTGGCATCAGAGACCATTTCGCTTCTGGCATTAGGATCGCTGACACCCATAAGGGAGCTTTCGAGCTGATCAACGACGGATTCGAATATTGATCTGAGCGCGGAGTCGATGGCGCTATTGCTATCGATGTTGCTCTTGATTTCGTCACCAATCGATTTGGTGAGGCTGTCTAAGTCATCAGAATCCTTAACCTCGGAAATGCCAGGGTTGTTGGCATTTTGTGGGGTGAAGAAAGCCGCAGTGAAGAAAGCGCTCGCGACGGCAAGGGCTGGGATGACCCAGATACCCACGCTGAATTTGAGAGCCTTGGTTGGCTTTTCGGCCAAAGTAGTGGTGGCGTCTTCACGTTGTTTGGCAAGAAGAACGCCTTCCTTCTCCTGGAATTCGATCATGGTTGCGCATTTCTCATGCAAACCAAGTTTCTTATCGAGACGAAGGGCGATTTTCTTGTCGGTTGGCTTAGTTTTGTACCAATAATAATATCCACCAGCGCCGGCGAAGAGAACGCCAGCAATAATGCCGGTCCACACGGCTGCGGCTGGATTCGTCAAGAATGAGATGACGATCGCTAAAGCAGCGGCAAGGAGACCGATTCCCAAACCCACTAACGCGGATTTGACGATGTGTTCACGAAGTACCTTTTTCTTGAATCTTTCAAAGTCTTTCATAGGTCTTCCTCCTTTTCTCAGGGTTTCTGCCCTTGTCCGCATAATACACGCTCTCGCGAAAAAGGAAATAATTATTTTTAAGTAGTTGGTGTTTGGGGGTATGTAACCGCTTACAATTAGTGTTTTTTCAAAGAAATCTGCTAATTATTTTTGTAAATTTTCAGCGTTTTTCAGCGTTTTCAGTAAAACGAAATCTTCAAATTCCTTAGCAAATCTCTAGTTTTTTTGTATGAAAAATAGTTAAAATTAATCAAGGAGCAAAACATGAAAGAAAATATCACTGTCGAACTGAAGACCAAAGAAGCTTTAAACTACGATCCTGAAATGGTGAAGGAGTGGATGGATGACCTCGTCCATCTCATCGTCAAAAACAAGTACGAGAAACACAACATCATCGATGTCCTCGATCAGCCAATCGGACACGACCTCTTCTGGGCGATGAGCCTTGATGAGTGGCTCAAGTTCCGCGGCTACTTCTCCTGGAAGGATGCGATGAACCTCAACAAAAAGAAACTTGAGATCCTTGGCAACTTAGAAGAGCTCAGCACCTCCAAGAGCACCATCTACCTCAAAACCGAAATCGACTTCTTCAACAAACATCACCTTCGCTTCGTCTTCGATATGGTTGACAACCATGGACAAGAGAAGAAATACGAGTTTAGCGTCAACCTCAACGTCACCAAACATCTCGCTGACCTCACCCTCATCCAGCTTCTCCGTGCCTTCGAATTCAGCGTTCATATCCACGGCTAATTGATATTCTCTAGACCCTGCTATGCGGGGTCTTTTCATTATCCGAAAAGCCGAGTTTTGCATACGTATTTAAAAAATCCCTTGCGTTTTGCAGGGGATTTTTGGATTTTTTGTAGCGAACTATTTCTTCTTGTTTTTGTAGTCTGGGTTGTCCTTCATAAGGATGGCGTCCCAGGTCTTGAAGTCTTCCTCGGATGGAACAAAGACGTATGGGAGACAACGACCGATTCCATAATAGTCGAAACCGTAGCCGACGATGTAACGCTGCTCCTCAAGGACGACGCCGGTGAAGTCGGCGACTTCCTGATAATGAGGCTTGTCGACATGTCTCTTGACCATGATGACGACATAGAGGTGGCGTGGCTTGTAGACGTCCATGATGTACTTACGAAGTAAGTGCATGGTAAGTCCGGTATCGATGATATCCTCAATGATGTAGACGTCTTTGCCTTCGAGATTACGTTCCGGTTTCTTCTTAACGATGAGCTCGCCGGTTGAGACGGTTCCGTTATAGCTAGAGACCTGCATGGTGTCGATCTCGTTAGGATGCTTGATGCTTTTGACAAGCTGATACATGAATGGAAGGGCGCCGTTCATGATGCCAAGCAAAACAGGGAGGTTGCTGCCGTCCTTGTCCATTTGCTTGTCCATTTCGCCGGCAAGTCTTTCGCAGATGGCTTCGACTTCCACTTCAGAGAGAATAAGTTTTTCCATAAGGTTTGTTTCCTTTAACAAAAATATTCTACAAACATAAAAATTATTTACTACCCTGAAAGCGCTTCCTAAAAGAACAATCGCAAAAGAAAAAGAATTTTAGAATTTTCGGAAAAATTCATTTTTTCTTTATATATGAGAAGTGGGGAGGGGAATACTCTCCTCTAGGTCTCATTGGCATTGGGGCCGTTGTTAACCTTTAGGCCGCCCCTCTCTCAAAAATAGCTTTTGCAGATCTCTTGGTAGAGGGAGGGGCGACCAACAAAAAAAGCCGACCATTTCTGGTCGGCCTAGGAATTTTGATGAATATTACCAGCCTTCTTCAACGTAGTGGCAGATGAAGAGTTCAACGTAGCCAAGGTAGTTGCCGTTGTCGTCATAGGCGACAGTAGCTACAGCAACGGCGGTTTCCGTTTCGTATGAGTATGGGTCTGATGATTCGACGACCATCCTGTAGTCTTCATTGTTAGTGTTATACGTGTAGCCGGCTTTGCCAAGTTGGGTATTGATGTAGTTGGCGGCGGCAATGGCTTCAGCCTCGGTTGGGTAATAGAGATTGATAAAACCGTAGAAGTCAACCTCCCAGCCATAGTAGTAATAGTAGAGGTCGTAAGCATCTTCGGTCAAATCCTCAACGGAAGCGCCGGTGCAGTTGTCATAAGACAAATCTGGGAAATACTGGGTTCCATCGGTAAGAGTCAAAGAAGCAAGCTGGTTGGCTAACTGAGCGGTAGTGATCTTAAGAGGCTCTTGCTTAGAATAGGCTTTGATGATGAATTGTCCGTTCGGATAGTAGACAGCAGCGCTTGGATCGTTTTGCCAGGTGAATAAGACATATTCCATGACAGGGCCAACGCTTGTGGTGGCGGCGACCAAGGTCTTTTCATAGCAGTAGACGCCTTTGGTTAAATCTGTTTTATCGTCATTCTGGGCGAATCCCGCAGCGGCGAGCTGGTTTTTATAGGAGTTGACGAGGTTGCCACATCCTAAGTCTTCAAAGTAGAAACCATTTTCGAAAACGTTCTCGTTGATGGCGTAAGAGGCGCCGGTTGGGAATGGAAGAGTGAACTGTTGGTGAATATAGTTTGTGAAGTAAGTAGTTTCGTTTTGGGACCAACCGGTTTTGGTAGAGATGCCAGGATTGGTGATCAAGAGTTCGAAATCAAGATCAAAGGTGCTGCCGATTTTAGAGATTTTGAGACCTTCCAGCGTTTGGTTTGGATAGTTCTTGGTGTCCGTTGAACCTTTAAGTTCAAGAGACATGTTGGTAAGCGCTGAGCCATCATCGTTAATATTGAAACTGACTTTCTTAGTAGCATAGATGTTGGCGGCGGAAGCGCCTCCTAAAACAGCAAGCATTGTGCTGCAGAAGGTCGCATCATCGGTGCTGAAAGTGTGGGTTCTGGAAGATTCGGTGAAGGTGACGGTTTTGGCCGCTTTTCCCAAATCCGTGGTGGTGTATTGAACATCACCGAGATCAAGCTGAGTATTTGGGGTAAGGATGCCGGCAAAATAGTATTCTTGGCTATCGCTATCGTAGGCGACGCTGAAGATACCATAGTTTGGGACGACGGCGATGCCAGAGCTTTCGGAATCGGTATCAGAGGCTGGGACTTCATTCCACATGCCTTTGCTTTCACCATAGAATTCGGTGATGTAGCCGCTGTATTCGATGGTGGATGATTTGCCTTCGGCCATCAAAGCAAAGAGATCTTTGACCTTTTGCTCGTTGGTTCTGATATCAACCGAGATTTCTGGCTCGGAGGTGAGACCAGGTTCGCCTGACGCTTCATTCGAGTCGCCAGATTGCTGTGAGGTTTCGTTTTCTTTTCCGCTTTGCTGAGGTTGCTTGTCATCGTTGCAAGAAGTAAGGATGAGCGAGCTAGCGAGAAGAGCGAGTAACAAATTGTTTTTCTTCATACGTGCTCCTTTCATGGCTAAGCCATGGAACATGCAAGTATTTTATAGGCGAAAGAGGAATATTCAATATTTAATTTCGCG
>CADBDO010000039.1 GCA_902793515.1 uncultured Erysipelotrichaceae bacterium
TCTATATCGTGGATGATCTCCCCTACCGAATCGACAATTATATGGCTGTTTTGCAAAGGATTTTTAATTGAATCAACGTTTCCGAGGATATCCGCCTCAACCTCGCTTCTTTCGAAAGAGAGGTCGCATCTATTCATCTTGCAGTTGATGAGTTTAAGGTTTTTGCAATAGCAGAAAGGTTGAGTCCCTTCGATGATGCAGTTGATGAGGGTGAGATTCTCGCTATACCAGGCAAGGTACTCTCCGTCGATATGAGAATTCTTAACGGTGACGTTCTTGCTATGCCAGAAAGCATCCTTGGTCTTGAACTCACAGTTATCGAATTCGGCATTCTCAAGATATTGGAAGGAGTACTTTCCTTTCATTGAAAGCTTTTCGGCCTTCATGTTCTTTGAACGAAGGAAAAGGTATTCGGATTCAACGGTTACGTTATTGAGTGTGATGTTATCAACCGACCAACCAAACTCAGGTGAAATGACATCGACGTCGAACATATGGATATCACTACATTCGCGAAGGGCTTTGATGCCGTGCATCTTGGAGTTTCTGATATCGATATTGTCGCTATACCAGATGGCGGCTCTGCACTTATCAGTCATCTCAATGTTCTTGAGATTAAGACCATGATCGTGCCAGAAAGGATAACGGAGATTGAAATAGGAATCTCTGACAGAGACGTCAGAACACTCCTTAAAGGCGCTTTCTCCGTCTTTTGGGCCATCGATTGAGATATTCTCCACCTCGATGCCATTTAAGCCGTAGAAGGCCCTTTCTTCGTCGTAGGTTCCACCACTGATTTTCTTCATGCCTACATTATAGAGAAAAGCGAATAAAAAATCCCACCAAACGCTTGGTGGGATTGTGTTTTAAGAATTCTATTCTTAGATGTGGAGAGGGGAAGCCTTAGCAGCAGCACGCATCTTCTCGTATTCAGCAGCGAGCTTAGCATCTTCTTCAGCTTTCTTCTCGGCCTTCTTGGCAGCAGCGGCTTTCTGCTCTTCGGTCATAGCGGCCTCTTTAGCAGCGAGCTTAGCCTTCTTGGCGGCTTCTTTCTGGGAAGCCTTCATATCGGCGTTGGCCTTCTTTTCGGCACGATCAGTTTCGAAAGCGGCTTCTTCTTTCTCGAAATCAAGGCCTTTCTTTTCGCAGTAGGCTTTGAATTCGATCTTTCTGTATTCCTCGGCTTCGGCTTCGGCCTGAGCTTGCTCAGCGGCTAATCTGTCAGCAGCGGAGACATACTCGATGCCAGCGGCAAGAGCGATGGCTTTCTGATCTTCTTCAATGGCGTTGTGGTCGAGGTTTGAGAACTTCTCAACGTTCATGAAGAAGAAGATGAGACCGATGACTAAGTAGCAGATGGCCTCACCGCCGAAGAAGACCCAAATGGTGACGTTCTGGACGGCTGGGCTGGAGACGCTGGTCTGGTAACCGGCAGCGTTGACAAGACCACCGATGATACCGTTGGCGATACCGGTCATGGCGATCATGATGGAACCATAGACAGCCATGGAGAATCCGTCGGTACGGAATCCGTAGAGGGCTTCTTGGTGATCAAGGACGTCAGCCAAGAGAGCGAGGGAGACGTACATAGCTGGGACGGTACCACAGGCTTTAAGGACGAATGAAGCGATAGCAACGGCGCCGTAGGCATCTGATGGAACGAGGTACATCAAGAAGGAGAGAGCGCCGAAGGCGGCGGCTAAGAAAGCACCGACTTTAATGGTGTTGGCTTTGCCAAACTTGGTGGCGAAGATGCCAACGATGACCATACCGGCAGCGGTTGGGATAGCGCCGATTATGGAGATGAGACCGGCCATGTCGGATGAACCGAACCAGGCGGTTGAGAAATAGGTAGCGGAGTTGTTCTTCATCATTCCACCTAATTGGTAGAGAAGGAAGAAGACCATAACCATCCACCAGTACTTGTCGCGTAAGCAAACAGCAATCTGTTTGGACATTGGGATTTTCTTGGCTTCGGTTTTGGATTCGCCACGGGTGAATTCTTCTTCGGTGATACGCTCACGGGTGAATAAGAATTCGAGGACGACACCGATAAGAAGAGTAACAATAAGGACGATCATGAAGATCTTCCAGTTGTTATAGCTGGCCATCTTGTCATAGGTGTTGATGGCCCATCCGCCTTCGGCGAAAGCTTCCTGATTGAATGGAAGGACGACATCGCCTTTCTTCATCGTAGCTGGGACGAAGAGCATGTTGAGGAAGAATGGGACGGCCATGCCAGCGAGACCGGCAGCGGCAACGACGGAACCGTTAGAAACGGTAGCGAGAAGTCCACGGTGGTTGGAGTTTCTAGAAGAAAGGTTGACCAAAGCACTGTGGGAAGTGTAGTAGAACGGATAGCAGATGGCGTAGTAGAGGTTGTAACCCACTGCCATGACGATCATCGCCCAAAGAGCTACGCCTTCATCAAGGACCAAGATGCCTGGAATGGCGCCTTCTTTCCATGGGAATGGAGCGAAGAATAAGACGAAGATCGCTAAAGCGATAAGAGGCAAAGAAGCGATGAGTAATGGTCTTGCTTTACCATTCTTAGTCTTAACTTTGTCCATGAGTCTACCGACAACAAGGTTGCCGATGACGATGATGACCGCGGATAAAACTTGGAGAAGAACAAGGAACAATGAAGAACCAGCCCAATCATCAGAACCTAAGCCCATGACGTCAGTGTAGTAACGGAGCAAGTAGGAGTTGATGATGGCGTTGGAGATCAAAGCCATGATCGGTCCCAAGAGGTAACCCAGAGCGGCTTCTGGGAAGAGCTTTACGTTAGCGCTCTTAATACGTGAGGAAAAGAATTTCGAGTTCAAAAAGCCTTTTCCTTGTTGGTTGTTAGCCATTTTGTAACCTCCTGAAAATTACACAGGTGAATTAACTATAAGGCGAAATGAGTATGTTGACTATAGTCATTTGCCGAAAAAACAAAAAAATCTATCGAAAAGATTAGACTTGTCTAAGCGCTTTCTTTTGGTGAATTCTTAACAATTCTTTAGCAAATCAGCAAAGTAACTGTCTTTGGCAACTGAAAGGCATTGGTTGAGGATGATATCACGGTCAAAATGGCAACCATCCATTATCCAAATACGCAGTATAGCGACTTCGGCTTGGACGAAAGCCCCCTGCTTAAAGGCATTATCGTCGGCGATCTTATTCCTTTTTAGAGGTTTTAAGGGTTTCAAAAATTGTTTAACGAGGTTCTCAATCTTCTCGTTGAACCTATATGTAGATGAGCGAAGGACGGCGTTCGCCATCTTTTTGTTTTCGAGAATCCAATCGATTAAGGCTTTGAACGCCTCTTCAAGTGAACCGCTCTCCCCTACCCCATAAAGAACGGAAGAGATTCCGGCAATAAGACGGTCCTCGATTGCGGAGATTAGCTGGTCTAACGATTGGTAATGGAGATAGAAGGTCGATTTGTTGATGTCCGCCTCATTGACGAGGTCATCAATGAGCAAAGACTCAGGGTCACTCTTTTGGAGTAGATCCACCATCGAATTGAAGATGATCTTTTCGGTTTTTATGAACCTTCTGTCAGTCGTTCTCATAGGGGTACGTTAAAAGTGTACTAAATATGCGGTTTATTACAATACTTTTTTCTATTAATAGACTTTTGTACATCTTTTATAACGATAATTGCTGACTTGTCGATAAAACTAAAATATTTGCCATAAAATAAAAAATCCAAGCCATTTTAGGGCCTGGATCATGGTTATATTGGCGTGTCCGAGGGGATTCGAACTCCTGACCGCAGACTTCGGAGGTCTGTACTCTATCCAGCTGAGCTACGGACACAGCTTGGTGCGCTGGACGAGACTTGAACTCGTATGGGTTGCCCCACTAGCTTCTGAGACTAGAGCGTATACCATTCCGCCACCAGCGCACGTGTATGTAATTATATTAAGTAACTATGGGTTTTCATATGGTTTTGTCCCTATAGTTTGCGATAATAGTATCTATGAAAACTACAAATATTGACCTTTACGCCTATTTCGGCCTTCCTCGCGAAAAGAACGCAAAAGGATACCTTCACGGGTTATTCTTTGATCAGGAGAATCCTCGTGTTTTGCAGATAGGCAAACGTCTTAGGCCAATGGTTCTCATTATTCCAGGAGGAGGATATCACTGGGTTTCTTACCGTGAAGGTGAGCCAGTAGCCCTCCGTTTCCTCCAAAAAGGCTATAACGCTTTCTGGCTTGAATACTCAACTGATGGAGATGGTGTCTGCCATCCAACCCAACTAAAGGAAGCGATGATGGCTCTTCTTTATATCTATAAGAAAGCCGCTTCATTCTTCTCTGATCCTGAGCAAATCGCCGTTATTGGTTTCTCTGCAGGCGGTCATTTAGCCGGTATGTTGGCATCCAGAACCGAAGATGAGAAGGTTTTAGTCCCTCAATATCTTAAGGTTGAGCCACGTATCAAAGCCTGCTGTTTCTCTTATCCAGTAGTCACTTCCCAGGGAAAATCCCAGGGTTCGCAATACACTTTCATGTTCCTTACCGGGAACAATAAGTATTTAGAGAAGGAAGTTTCCCTCGAAAACCGTGTCACCAAAGACTTCCCGCCATCCTTTATTTGGACAACGGCCGAAGACACGACCATCGAGCCTCAGCAAAGCGAATACCTATCTAAGTGCTTGACCGCGAAAGGCGTTAAGAACAAATGTATCGTCTATCCTCATGGCGCACATGGAACGGCTTCTGGAGATATCAATTCCTTCAACGCCGAAAAGCTTAAAGACATTCCAGCCGAGAATGCTACATGGGTTGATGAGGCTGCCGAGTTCTTCAAGAGCTGCGGCTTAGCAATACAAGATTGATTACTTCTCGAACGGATAGATGACGCCCATCTGTTTGCGGCATTCATCCATCATCGATAAGACATCGAGTGTCGCTTGATGAGGAACTAGCTCACTCTCGAGTTTGTGAGCCTTGATATCCTCGGAAACGACATCGAATTCATGAAGATATGAAGTTGGGAATCGACAATGTTCGGTTCCCTCTTTTGTTTTGATATAGGCATGCCATGTTCTATGGGCTTCAGGAACCTTCAAAATTCCATTTTCCCCAGCAAAAACTGCGTAATTCTTGTACAGAAGGCCATCAAAACCCGCTAAAACACGGGCCGTGAAGCCATCGTATTGCAGTTCTATGGTCTCATGGTAATCGACACCATTTTTGATGCGCGGGAAGCACTTCATGCTCTTAGGTTTGCCAAAGCACCGGTACATATAGGTCATTGGATAAACGCCTAGATCAAGGAGCGCTCCGCCAGCCCGGTTAGGATCGATCATCCTCGCCCGAGCGTTATAGAAGACCTTAAAGCATCCTTCGGCTTTCTTGATCTTGCCTAAACGGCCGCTTTTGACCCATTCGGCGACTTTCTGGGCGACTGGGGAATAAAATGTCCACATCGCTTCGCTGATATAAAGGTTCTTTTCTTTTGCGTATTCAAATAGTTCTTTGGCTTCTTTCTCTGAGACAGCGAAAGGCTTCTCAACGAGAACAGGCTTGCCTAAAGAAAGAGCAAGCTTCGCATATTCGAGATGGTTGCTATGCGGGGTTACGACATAAACTGCATCAACGCCTGGGGCAAGAATGGCCTCTTTGGCTGAATCATAAGCTTTTGAATGGAACTTCTTTGCCCATCCTTCGTTCTTCGCCTTGTTCCTACGGTAGCAAGAAACGATCTCATGACGGCCTGAAGGAAGAAGCTGCCTAGCCACGCGGTTAGACAAGCCTCCGACGCCGATAAAACACCAACGGAACTTTTCCATATTCCCTATTATATAGAAGAAAGCACAAAAAAACGGGCCAATTTGACCCGTTAGTTTCAATCTGGTGGATCTTAAGAGGCTCGAACTCTCGACCTCCTCCATGCCATGGAGGCGCTCTCCCAGCTGAGCTAAAGACCCAGGGATTGTTACGCTTTTTAGCGCACGAATGATATTAATGAAATGGACGAGGTTTGTCAATTACTTTTAAAGGGTTTGTTTTATATAAAACATTTCTTAGCGGAAAAATTGAAATATAGTCGCTTTTCGATTATCTTTCATTAGGTACAGAGAAGGCTTTAGAAATGAAACTACTCATCATCCGCCATGGCGAACCGATATATAACCCTGACACTCTCACCGAGAAAGGGAAAAGAGAAGCCAAAATCTTGGCCTCTTTCCTCAAGAAAAACTTCCCAGAAATCAAAGATTTCTACGTTTCTCCTTTAGGAAGGGCAAAAGAAACCGCCGAACCTATCTTAGAAGCCTTTGGAAAAGAAGCTACAACCTTCCCTTGGCTTAGGGAATTTGGACCTTTCCCTGGATATGTCAGAGTTACCATTCCTTCAACCTATGGATGCTGGGATTATCTCCCAGAAGATCTTGATAAAGAGAAAGAGCTTCTCACCGAAAACTGGAGAGAGGTTCCTAGGGTCAAAGAAAGCCTTATTCCTGCCACCTATAAAGAAGTCTGCGATGGACTCGATTCTCTTTTAGAGACCTATGGCTATAAGAGAAAGAGCACCTATTACGAAGTAACCAAGCAAAGCCACGACACAATCTGCTTGGTTTGCCATTTCGGCGTTGAGTCCGTCATCCTCTCCCATCTTATGAATTGCTCCCCTTGGGTTTTCCTCCAAGGCTCTATCTCAGATCCAACTAGTTTCACCTACATCATCACCGAAGAAAGAAGAAAAGGCGTCGCTTCATTCCGCTTACAGCAATTTGGCGACATCTCCCATCTTCGCGAAGCCGGCGAAGAACCATCTTTCAGCGGACGTTACGTCGAATGCTTTGATGACGAGGGCCGCCACTAATGAAGACAGTCATCTTCCTTTGCCATGGAAACATCTGCCGCAGCGCAGCCGCGGAATTTGTTTTTAAGAAGCTTGTCAAAGAGGAAGGAAGAGAAAGCGAATTCCATATCTATTCAAGAGGTGTCTCTAATGAGGAATATGGAAATGACACATATCCTCCAATGAAAAGAGCCTTAGATAGAGCGGGCATCCCTTATGAAAGGCATTTCGCCCAAAGGATAACGGCAGAAGAATATGCGGAAGCCGATTACATCTTCTACATGGATAGATCATATCTATATGCCAATCTTCAAATTCACCCCATCTGTTCACGAGGTCGCTGACCCTTGGTACGATGGCAGGCACGAAGAAGCGCTTAACCAAATCATAAGGTGTTGCAAAGACATCCTCAAAAATATCTAAAACAAAAAATCCACAGCAAATTCGCTGTGGATTTTCATTTTTGTCGGTGATTCCTAACTAGTTGTCAGAACGGTTGTAGCCGTTTTTCATATGGGCACAGGCATCGAGAAGGACCTGTTTCATGTACTTGTTGGTCTCTTCTTTGACGGCCTTAGCCATAACTTCATTAGACTCTTCAAGAAGATCGAACTTCTTAGCTTTGATCATCTTCTCGTCATACTCATTGAGGATCTTGTGACCAAGAGCG
>CADBDO010000040.1 GCA_902793515.1 uncultured Erysipelotrichaceae bacterium
AAGCGTCTTCGTTCCAACTTCCGCGAATTCTACTTTAATCATAGTCTCGTCTATGACGACTGTGACAACACCATCTCCAAATTTTTCATGATGGCACTTATCGCCAACATGCCAATCGGTGATGCCGTTTGTAACCTCAGGCTCTTTGACCACTTTCTTGACCTGCTTCTCGCTTTCGAATGGATCGCTAGAAGGCTCATCTTTGAAGAACCAAGCGGATTCTCCTCTGTAGTGGCCTTTGGCCCCTGCCGGTTTCCTTGGGCGGGAACCCCAGGAAGGATTGTCGCTGAAATAGCCGGTGTTCCTTGGAACAGTGAGTCCGGATTCTCTAAAGAATTGGGATGGAACAGCATGTGAATCGGTTTGATATGAGTAGCCATTGTTGCAGGAAGCGTAGAGCTCTTTCTTGGCTCTTGTGAAAGCGACATATGCGAGTCGTCTTTCTTCTTCCTCGCCATCACGGCCACTGTCCATTCTCGATCTCTCGCTTGGGAAGGCGCCGTCATTCATGCAGATGACGAAGACGTGATCGAACTCCAAGCCCTTGGCAACGTGGATGGTCATGAGGGAAACATAATCTCCTCCATTGATATCGTCTTGGGCGGAGAGCAAAGAGACATTAGCAAGGTAATCTTCAAACGACGCTTCTGGGTTTCTCTTGATGTAGTTGTCGATATCTCCGAAGAGGGCGTTGACGTTTCCAATACGGTCCTCGTCAGGCTCTTCGTTTTCTTTGAGATAGGTAAAATAATCGAGTTTTGTCACGAATTTTTGCAAAATTGCGCTATAAACTTCAAGGTTTTCAGTGAGTTGGTCTTTGGTCTCTTCCATGATGTCGACCATCGTGTTGAGAGCAAGGATGACCTTCCTTGGGATCGATGTCTCATCCTGATGGAGATGGATTTCCTTGATGTAGTTATATTCGGAAAGGCCATGGTCCTTGGCTTCTTGGCGGATCCTATCTAATGAGGTTTCGCCAACACCACGCTTAGGGACATTGACGATTCTTTCGAAAGCGACGTTATCCAAAGGATTGGTTAAGAGGTTGAAGTAGGCCAAAAGGTCTTTGACCTCCATACGTTCGTAGAAGCGGACGCCTCCGAAGATACGATAAGGGATGCGGCGGTCTTTAAGCGCGCTTTCAAAAGCTCTCGTCATGTATGACGAACGATAAAGGATCGCGATGTTGCTATATCTGTTGTCTTGCTTTCTGGCGATATCGGCGATTTTGCCTGCAACCCAAGAAGCTTCTTCTTCCACATTAGGAAGATTGTTTACCTCGATGGCTTTTCCTTCGCCTAAGTTGCTGAAGAGATCCTTAGGAACTCTGTTCCTGTTCTTGGCGATAAGAAGGTTCGCAGCATTAAGGATGGTTTTGGTAGAACGATAGTTCTCATTGAGAATGACGGTTTCAACATCAGGGAAGTTCTTCTCGAAATCCATGATGATCTTCATGTTGGCGTTTCTCCAGGTGTAGATGGTTTGGTCTGGGTCACCGACAACATATAAGGAAGTGTCTTTACACATGAGAAGTTTGATCAAGGCATATTGGATGTCGTTGGTGTCTTGGAACTCATCGACGAGGATGTGCTCAAAGCGGTGTGACCACTTCTCCTGGATGTCTGGTTGGGTGTCGAGAATCCAGATTGTCTTCAAAAGAAGGTCATCGAAATCGAGGGCGTAGCACTCAGTCTTCATCTCCTCGTAGCGGGTGTAGATCTTGAGGCATTCTTTTTCGTCCTTAAAGGTCTCGAATTTGATTTCGATATCAATTGGGTAAAGGCCTTTGGCTTTCTTCTTGCGGATGTATTCGAAAGCCTTCTTCACGACTTCGTCGCCTCTCTTGTGCCCGAATTCGGCAGCGGCATTCCTGACAAGTCTCTTCTGATCATCTTCATCGTAGATGGTGAAGTGAGAAGGATAGTTGAAAGCCTTATGCTCGATGCTTAGGAATCTTGAGCAGAAACTGTGGAATGTTGAGATGTGAAGAGGTGGATATTCACCTAACAAGCTGAAGACGAGCTTGGAAGCTCTGTCACCCATCTCCTGGGCGGCTTTGTTGGTGAAAGTGATGGCGAGGATCCTAGAAGGATCGACATGAAAATTACTGATGAGATATGAGATGCGATAAGTAAGAACACGGGTCTTTCCAGATCCCGCGCCCGCAATGATTCTCACAAATTGGGAATTAGTCTTAACAGCGGCTAATTGCCTCTCGTTTAAAAGCGATTCGTAGTCCATATATTAACGTAGTTAAATTATACCATCCGCTAGGTTTACCTTCTAGGTCTTGGAGGGTATTTTCTTTAACTTAATTAAAGAAGATAATAAATGTATGAAGCTGTTCAAGAAACAGGAAACACCAACCGGTAATCTTGCCCTTTTGGGTATCTTTGCCGCAATCATGGGCGCATTCTCGATAATCCTTGCCCTCGTTCCTTTTTCTAATCTCGTGCTTGGGCTCTTCCTTCCTTTGGTCAGCGCGGTCGCAGCCTATTACACGGAGAACAAATATCTTCCAGCCTATATCATTGGAGCGTCCGCCCTATGTTTGGGCCTCACCTTCTTCAACTGGGGAGACACTCTCTTCGTGGTTATCCCAAGCATCGTCTCCGGAAGTTTCTATGGCTTCCTTAGAGATAAGAAAATCCCTTCTCAGTTCTTGATCATCTTAACTTCCCTTGTTCAGGTCCTTTTGAACTGGGGCGCTTTCCATATCCTTTTAGCCACCACAGGCGTCGACATATTAGACACCATAAGGAAGCTTGTCGGTCTAAGCACAGACACGATCATCCCGGCGTTCATAGTCACTTATTCGATTGCGGAAACTGTCCTCAGTTTCTTCATCATCGAAGGGGTCATCAACAAATTCTCTAAAGAGGCGTTCACCTTCCCAACCGAAAGATATATCAGCCCATGCTTAGGAATCCTCTTTGGAGGATTGAGCTTAGGGTTCTCCTTCATCGAGGCCCACTTCTGCTATACCTTCATGGTCTTTGGAATCTACTTCTCCCTTGTCGGCGCGTCCGTTCTCTTTGAGAAGAAGCCGATTTGGATCTATGTCATAGGCGGAATGTTGCTTCTTGGTTCCCTTTTCTTGTTCGCTATTCTCCACTCCCTTTTCCCAAACGAATGCGGACTCGCGCTGGTCTCCATCTTCTTCATCTCGATTTCTTTAACTAGTTTTGTTTCAATATTTGTAAACAAAAAGGGTACAATGAACTCATGAAATTCTTACGCGAATTTGGCTTAGGCCTAGTTTACATACTCTTGCTGCCGATTCTCTTGGCAGGCGTTTTGGTCGTTGGAGTGGTGATGATCTTCGTTTGGATCGTCATGTTCTTCAAGGGCTGTATCCGCTTCTTCAAAGGCGATTCTTTCTTTGCCCCTCTCCCAGAAGATGAGCAGGTTCAGAAGATCAAAGACGAAGAGCTTCGTAGAAAGACCGAACCAGAAAATCCTAATCCTGCTCCAGCTCAGCCAGCAGGCCCATCTCAGGTTTATATCCAAACCAACTACTATCAGCAGCCAGGCCAGGTTCCGCCAAATGGCCAGATGCCACAAAATCCACAGCAAAACCTGCCTCCTTTCCAAGGCTATCCTCAAGGATATCCGCAACAACCTTATGGAAACGGCATCCCACAGCAACCATATCCTAATGGCATTCCGCAACAGCAGCCATATGGCAACATCCCTCAGCAACAGCCACCATACCCATATCCAAATGCAGAACAGATCCCTTACTCTGAGCCAGCCCCAGAGACTGACCCAAGCAGGATGATCGACATCACTCCTACGGAAGGAGATGACAAACAATGAGAACCTTTGTTGAATTTGCCCTCAGCGAAAACGATAAGAGATTGCTTTTCATCCTTCTCATTGTTTTCCTTATCATCTTCTTGATCCTCGGCCTTATCGGTGTCCTTATCAGAACCATCTCAAGAACCTTCTCAAGAAGAATCGACTATGAAATCCATGAGGCTGTGACTAGCAGAGTCATAACCACGCCAGAACAGTTAAAGAAATATGGCATCGCGAAGAACAATAGACTCTTCTTCAAGCAAGCCATCCCTCCTTTCTTTATCATGGCCCTTTCTCTCCTCATGTATCTTATCTACTCGTTCGCCAGTGGTATCTGGGCGGAAGATTATTTCGGCCACTTCTCAAGCCTTCTCTACACTTGGGATTGGGCTAACCCAGAGAACTACGCGGACTTCTGGGGATTATCTTTACTTCGTAGATGGCCACCGCTTCTTAATGAGCCACACTTCGTCCCAGAGTATTGGGGAGCCTATATCCTCGTTCCTCTTTGGGTTATCTCGATTGGCTACTACATCGTCGTCATCCAGGCTTATGTCTCCCGTGCCGTCATGTTAGAAAGAAGAAGCCACACCGTCTTTGAGAAGAGCTTAGAGGACTTCAACTACTTCAATGATAAAAAGGACGCCCCTGCTCAGGACACCCAATCAAGTTCTGATAAGAAGTGATCAGAAGACGAATAAGTCAACGATCTCGTAGATAATAAGCAACGCCAAAACAACATCCAAGATGACCATCAATCCGAAGATGCGATTCTTGGATTTTTGTTTTTTCTCTTCTGGAGTGAGAGGTGCTTTGACGTTCATGCTCATATTAATACTTTAACGCGTTGGAGGTACGTGGGTAAGGCTCAGTGTCACGGATGTTGGCCATGCCGGTGATGTACATCAAAAGACGGTCGAAGCCGATGCCGAAGCCACTGTGGATGCAGCCGCCGTACTTTCTAAGGTTGAGATACCACTCGAGTCCGTTGGTGTTGCCGATTTTGTCCATCTTGGCTTTGAGGACATCGTAACGCTCTTCACGCTGGGAGCCACCGACGATCTCGCCTTCTCCTGGGACGAGAAGGTCAACCGCAGCAACGGTCTTTCCATCATCGTTTTCTTTCATATAGAAGGCTTTGATCTCTTTTGGATAGTTGTATAAGAAGACTGGGCCACCGACGACTTCTTCGGTGAGATATCTTTCGTGCTCGCTCTGTAAGTCCATGCCCCATTCAATCTTGTTGTTGGCGAACTTATGTCCATCGGCAACCGCCTTCTGAAGGAGGGCGATACCTTCGGTATATTCCATTTTACGGAAATCAGCGTTGAGGACTTTGTGGAGTTTGTCGAGAACGCCTTTGTCGATCCACTTGTTGAAGAAATCCATCTCATCTGGGCAATGCTCAAGGACGTATTTGATGCAGTACTTGATGCAGGATTCGATGCATTCCATATCGTCATCGAGATCAGCGAAAGCAAGCTCTGGCTCAATCATCCAGAATTCGCTGGCGTGACGGGTGGTGTTTGATTTCTCGGCACGGAAGGTTGGGCCAAAGGTGTAAACGTCTTTGAAGGCCATAGCGAAGGCTTCAACGTGTAGCTGTCCGGAGACAGTCAAGGAAGCGCGACGGCCATAGAAGTCATTGATTGGGTCTTTCGCGTCAGTGGTGACGGTGAAGACGGAGCCCGCACCTTCAGCATCGTTACCGGTGATTTCTGGGGTGTGGACATAGACGAAGCCTCTTTCCTGGAAGAAGGAATGGACGGCCATGGCAAGCACGCTTCTGACCCTGAAGACAGCGTCGAAGGTGTTGGTTCTTGGACGAAGGTAGGCTTCTTCACGAAGGAACTCAAAGGAGGTCTTCTTCTTTTGAAGCGGGTAATCTGGAGCGACATCGCCTAAGAGTTCGGCGGATGTGGCTTGAATCTCAAATGGCTGAGGGAGGTCTGGGGTGGCAACTGGTTTGCCTTCGAATCTCACGGCAGCGCCAAATGGGTACTTGGAAACTTCAGCAAAGAAAGGGCTATTAGCAGAATAGACGACCTGAATATTCTTGAAGCAGGTTCCATCGTGAAGGTGAATGAAACCGACGTTGCCGCTGTTGCGGTTAGTCCTGATCCATCCTTGGACGGTGACCTTTTCGAGTTTTGCCAATTCATCGATTGGCATAGCGTATAACTGTTTTACGCTGATGGCTTTTTTCTGCATATTTAGCTCCTCTATCGCTTTCTAGTATTCAATTAATGAGATTAATTGCAACAAAATTTTCAAAATACCTTGCAAATCCTATTCGAATTTTCTGAAATCGCTGATCTTCCAGTTTGGGTCCACCCCAAGGGTGAGTGGGGCGAATAGCTTCTCTTTGTAGAGCCTCTCAGCGACCTTGGCAATCATCGCGGCGTTATCCGTAGTGCACCAAAGAGGCGGGATGATTAGCTCAACGTCGGTGTTCTTTAGGCGAAGGGCCATCTGCTCACGGAGATAGCTATTCGCGGAAACTCCTCCAGCAAGAACGACCTGCTTGACGTTATATTCCATCGCGGCATTGATAGACTTGTCGACGATCATTCCAATCGCGACGTCCTGGAAGGATTTCGCCATATCATCGACTCTGATTTCCTCGCCTTTCATCTTGAGCTGATTCACAAGATTGATGACGCTGGTCTTAAGACCGGAATAAGAGAAATCATATGATCCTTCATGAGCAAGTGGCTTTGGAAGGTTATAGGTATGCTTGCCAAGTTTCGAATGCTGGTCGATTGGAAGTCCGCCCGGGTAAGGGAAACCAAGGACTCTAGCGACCTTGTCATAACACTCACCAACCGCATCGTCTTTGGTTTCACCGATGATCTCGAAGTCGAGATGGTCTTTCATGAGGACGAGTTCGGTATTGCCACCGCTGACGACAACGCAGAGCATTGGGAACTTGAATTCGCCTGCATACTCGTTGGCGTAAATATGTCCGCAAAGGTGATGGACTGGGATAAGCGGTTTGTTGTACAAAGCAGCGATTGTCTTCGCGGCCTGTAAGCCGACATGGAGACATCCAATGAGGCCTGGGCCTCTCGTAACGGCGATGGCGTCCATATCCTCAAACTTGAGTCCGGATTGCTCGAGTGCCTCTTTGAGGCAAACATCGATATTCTCGCAGTGAAGTCTGGAAGCGATCTCTGGCATGACTCCACCG
>CADBDO010000041.1 GCA_902793515.1 uncultured Erysipelotrichaceae bacterium
GAGAGACGTTTTTTCTTCCACGTTCATATATATGAAGTGTATATTAATTTAGTATTCTAGAGGGCTAAACATATGGCTAAGATAGCGTTCGATTGTGAAAAGTATTTAAAAGTTCAAAGAGAGAACATCCAAAAGAGAATCGCCTCCTTTGGTGACAAACTCTACCTTGAATTCGGCGGCAAACTCTTCGACGACTATCACGCTAGCAGAGTCCTTCCAGGATTTAAGCCAGACACCAAGCTCCACATGCTTTTAGGCATGAAGGACAAGGTTGAAGTTGTCATCGTCGTCAACTCCAACGATATCAATACCAACAAAGTCAGAAACGACCTTGGAATCACCTATCAATCCGAAGTCGAGAGACTTATTGATGCATATAAGGAAGTTGAGCTCTACGTTAGTAGTGTCGTCTTCTCTTTCTATCAGCCTCTTCCTCTTGTTGATGCCTTCATCACTAAGCTCACCAACAACGGAATCAAGGTCTACAAACACTACGAGATCGCCGGATATCCAAGCAACATCCCACTCGTCGTTTCCGAAGAAGGCCTTGGAAGAAACGAATACATTGAAACCACTAGACCAATCGTCGTCGTTACCGCTCCGGGTCCAGGAAGCGGAAAGATGGCGACCTGCCTCTCTCAGCTCTATCACGATAACAAACGCGGAATCCATGCTGGCTACGCCAAATATGAAAGCTTCCCGGTCTGGAACCTCCCTCTCAAGCATCCGGTCAACCTCGCTTATGAGGCCGCTACCGCCGATCTTGAAGACGTCAACATGATTGACCCATACCATCTTGAGGCCTATGGCAAGCAAGCCGTTAACTACAATCGTGACGTTGAGACCTTCCCTCTTCTCAAAGCCATCTTCGAGAAGATCTATGGCAAGAGCCCATACAATTCTCCAACCGATATGGGCGTCAACATGATTGGCTTCGCCATCAAGAACGAAGAAGCCGCTGTTGAAGCTTCCAAAGCCGAAATCATCCGTAGATATTACCAAGCTAAGAAAAATAACTTCTTAGGCAAGTTCAAAGATGATGCCGTCATCAAAGAAGAGATGCTCATGAACACCCTTGGCATCAGCATCGCCGACCGTAAGGTCGTTGCCGCTTGCCTTAAGA
Source organism: uncultured Erysipelotrichaceae bacterium (assembly GCA_902793515.1). Taxonomy (GTDB): domain Bacteria; phylum Bacillota_I; class Bacilli_A; order RFN20; family CAG-826; genus UBA4951. The sequence goes on from CADBDO010000041.1 coordinate 1,124, forward strand.
AAGAGGAAATCACCGGTGTCCCATGCTGCGCCCTTGAGCTTCCAAACAAGAAGATCGTCTGTGGCAAGAGATCCCCATTATTCGGTTCCTCCGCTGCAGTACTTCTTAACGCCTTAAAGGTTCTTGCTAAGATCGACGATAAGATTCCTCTTATCTCCCCAGAGGTCATCAAGCCAATCCAGGATCTCAAGGTCAATTCGCTTAACAACCATAACCCAAGGCTCCACGCTGAAGAGGTTCTCATCGCTCTTGCCATTCAGGCCAACAGCAACCCTCTTGCCAAGATCGCTCTCCAGCAGCTTCCAAAATTAAAAGGCTGCCAGGTTCACTCCTCAGTTATCCTTCAGGAAACCGACTTCAATACCTTCAAGAAACTTGGTATCGACGTAACTGAAGAGGCCGTCAGCAGAGCCCATCGTCTCTACACCAAATAAGAAACGAATATTAAAAAAGCCCGTGCAAATCGCGGGGCTTTTTTTAAATGCCTTTTGTTCCGTGCTCGATTCTCTTTAAGGCCTCTTCACCAAGGAGAACCCTTACGATATTTGAGGCAAACTCAATCGTGTAGTTCATTGAGCGGCCTGTGACAAGGTCTCCATCGATGACGGAACCTTTGTCCACCCAATTGCCGTTTCCTGTTTGGAAGCCAGGGAAGCAGACGTAATTCTTCCCGTCCAGATAGCCAAGCTCACCAAGGATAGATGGTGCAGCGCAGATCGCGTAATACTTCTTCCCTAAGTCATGGAACTTCTTAATCATCTCTATAGCGGCAGGGGAGTTCTTGATGTTGTCGACTCCGACTTTGCCACCAGGGAGAACGATGAAGTCATAATCTTCCGCCTTAACTTCTTTAAGGAGAGCGAGAGCCTCAACCTTAAGACCCATAGAACTCTTAACGAATAAAGAGTCTGAGATTGAGACGTATGTGACTTCGATCTCGTGAGTCCTAGTTAATATGTCGTGCGTGGAAATGGCTTCGGTCTCTTCAAAGCCATCCGCTAAAAGCATTAATCCTTTGATCATGGTTATTACCTCAAGAGGATTATAACAAAAAAGGAGCCGTTTTGATTCGGCTCCTTAGTGTTTCAAGAGAAGTTATTTCTTGAGGTTGTAGAAGGCTTTGATGCCTGGGTATTCGGCGGTATCGCCAAGCTCTTCTTCAATGCGGAGGAGCTGGTTGTATTTGGCAATACGATCGGATCTGGACATGGAACCAGTCTTGATCTGGCCGGCGTTGAGAGCAACGACGAGATCAGCGATGGTGGCGTCTTCGGTTTCACCGGAACGGTGGGAGACAACACAGGTCCAGCCATTTCTCATGGCACGCTCGCAGGTATCAAGGGTTTCGGTTAAGGAACCAATCTGGTTGACCTTGACGAGGACGGAGTTGGAGCAACCCATCTCGATGCCCTTCTCAACATAGAGCTTGTTGGTGACGAAGAGGTCGTCGCCGACGAGCTGGACTTTGCTACCGAGTTTGGCAGTGAGTTTCTTCCAGCCTTCCCAGTCATTCTCGCTGAGGCCGTCTTCGACGGTGATGAGTGGGTACTTCTCAGCGAAGTGGGCGATGATTTCGATCATCTCATCGGTGGTCTTGGTGAAGTCAGCTTTGTTGACTTTGCCTTCTTTGGAGGCTTTCTCGTAGTGCTTCCAGAAGAAGTATTTGCCTTCTTCGTTGTAGAGCTCAGAGGAAGCAAGGTCCATACCAAGGAAGATATCCTTGCCTGGGACGTAGCCAGCGGCTTTGATGGCTTCGACGAGGAGTTCAAGTGGCTCTTCGTTGTCGGCTTCTAAGCCATAAGGATCAGCCTTGTTGGCTTTGATAGCGGCTTCTTCTTCGGCGGTCTTGACGAGGTTTGGAGCGAATCCACCTTCATCACCGACGGAAGTGATGTCGCCTTTCTTCTTAAGGATGTTCTTGAGAGCGGCGAAGACTTCAGCACCCATCTGGATGGCATCGTGGAAGGTCTTGGCACCAGCTGGCATGATCATGTATTCCTGGAATTCGACAGCGCTGTCAGCGTGCTTGCCGCCATTGATGACGTTCATCATTGGGACAGGAAGTTTCTTGGCGTTTGGTCCACCGATGTAACGGTAGAGTGGGACACCGAGGTAGTCAGCGGCGGCCTTTGCACAAGCAAGGGACACACCAAGGATGGCGTTAGCACCAAGGTTCTTCTTGGTTTCGGTGCCATCGAGTTCGATCATGGTTCTGTCGATGAGGACCTGCTCCATGACGTTGATACCGATAAGTTTTGGGGCGATCTTCTCGTTGACGTTTTTAACGGCATTGAGGACGCTCTTGCCACCGAAGTAGCTCTTATCGCCATCGCGAAGCTCTAAAGCTTCTCTTTCACCGGTGCTGGCGCCACTTGGGACGGCAGCTCTTCCGAAAGCGCCGCTTTCGGTAGTGACTTCAACTTCGACAGTTGGATTTCCACGGGAGTCAATGATTTGACGGGCGTGAATCGATTCAATGAACGGCATATAGGTTATTTTCTCCTTTTCAATTCACAATCTGCTTTTTCAAAGCAAGAAGAATTATAAAGCAAATGATTATCTTCCTCCACAATTATTGATTGTGGGCTTTTGAAAGCAAAACACCCATAATGGTAAAGATGATCAAAGATTGGAAAGAACTGTTCGATAAAGTAGCAGGGGAAGAGTACTCCGCTTCCTTGCATCGTTTTCTCGATGCTGAGTACGATGCGCACGTCGTTTACCCGCCTAGGGACATGATGTTCCAGGCTTTTAAGTTCACGAATCCAAAGACCCTTAAGGTCGTTGTCATTGGCCAAGACCCATATCACAACCCAGGTGAGGCTATGGGCATGTCTTTCAGCGTTCCTAGAGGAATCGATATCCCGCCTTCTCTTATAAATATCTATAAAGAGATCGAAAAGGACATAGGCTGCAAGATGAACTTCGACAACGGTGATTTGACCCCTTGGGCAGAACAAGGAGTCCTTCTTCTTAATGCATACCTGTCCGTGAGAGCGGGCGTGCCTCTCTCGCACGTGCGTCCTGAGTATGACAAATTCATGGATGACGTTTTGAGGTATGTCGAAAGCCTTGATCAGCCTGTCGTGTATATGCTCTGGGGAGGGTTCGCAAAGAAATACGCCTCAAAGGTCACCAACCCAAAACACATCGTTCTTTCATCTGTCCACCCATCTCCTCTTTCCGCCAATAGGGGAGGCTGGTTTGGGAAGCACCTTTTCAGTCAGTGCAACGCCTATTTGACTGAAAGCGGTACCACTCCTATTGACTGGCAAATAAAGTGAGATAAACTATTCGAGACCGGAGCCACCAACAAGTGTGCTGAGAGGAGTCTTCTTCGACTCGACGGAACCTGATCCAGGTAATGCTGGCGGAGGTATTGGTTTTGTCTAGTCCTTCGTATTCAGGTACGGAGGATATTTTTTATGGAAAACGAACAAAAAACTGTTCAAAGCGGTTCAAAAATCGCAAAATCCTGGGCAAATCTCGTCTCAATTGCCCTTTCTGTTCTTGCCGTTGGCTTCTTGTTCTTGACCTTGATCAAGTTCAAAACCGACGAAGGAAAATACTATCTTCACATTTGGGATGTCTTAAGTGCTGACAAATTCCAGTTCGTCTTTGTGATCGGTCTAGTCCTTCTTGGCGCTAGCATCGCGCTCCTTGTTTCTGCCTTCTTCTTCGAGAAGCAGGACAACACCCTTTCTACTGCCGCTGCCGCTTGCCAGTTCATCGGCGCGATCGCCTTCTTCTTAACTCCTACCGTCTATGGTGACACCATGGGTGGCAAAAGCAGCACCATGGAAATTGGCCTTGCCTTGGTCTTCGCCTGTCTCTTAGCTGCCTCGTTATTCAGCATCATCAACGCTTTCTCCAAGATGCCTATGACTGTTCACGAGATTGCCGAAGATGCCATTCTCGTTGCCGCTGCTTTCGCTCTCAACTTCCTTAAGATCCCAGCCCCAGAGGCCATCACTGGTGGATCTATCAACCTTCAGCTTCTTCCAATCTACATCATTGCTTTAAGACATGGCCCATTCCACGGTCTCGTTTCCGGTGGTATCGTCCTTGGTCTTCTCACCTGCATCACCGATGCTTACGGACTTAACTTCTTCCCATTCGACTATCTCATTGGTCTTGGTTCTGCCGGTGTCCTTGGTTTCTTCAATCCATTCATCGTTGGAAAAGACCAGAAAACCTACAACATCAAAGGCGAGATTTTCCTCTTCGTTGGTGTCCTTGCCGCCACTGTTGTCAGAATGGCAGGTGGTATGGCCAGCTCCATGGTTTGGTACGAATACACCTTTGAAGCTGCCTTCTTCTACAACGTCGCTTACATCCCAGCCAGCGCTGTGATTTGCCTTGTTGTTCTCATGGCTTTATATGGCCCACTTCTTCGCGTCAACAAGCTTTTCCCAGCCAAAGTGGAAAGAAATTAATTTATTAATTTGCTCGATATTGTGTTATAGTGCCCTAGACGAAAGGCATTGTTTATGACCGATATTGAAGAAAAGAAAAATGACGAAGTCGAAGAAGAAAGCGACTTCGCCGACGAAATAAAACCAGCTGTTGAACCAGCCCCAGCTCCAGAGGTTCCGGAAGAGCCAGAAGATCAGATTGATCTTCACTCTGAAGAAGCAGAGGAGCCAGAGGCCAAAGAGCCATCCCCTGCTCCAGCAAAAGGAAAGATCACCATCGAATACCCAGACGAGGATCTCGGCAAAGTCGAGCTTGCCCGTCAGGATTTCTATAAGGTCTATCGCAAATCAAACATCATCAAGTGGATCGTCACCGCGGTCTGCTTGCTTCTCATTGTCTGCGGCTGGCTCATTCCAAACGCCATCGAAGCTCTTAAAGAGTACTCAATGATGATCGCCCTCATCGCTTGCGGTGTCGGCCTTGTCACCCTCTTGGTTTTCAATTACTTCTGGAAGAAGATCGTTCAGACTGCGATGAACCGTTACTTCCGCGAGTACTATGAGCACACGAACGCTTACGTGTTCCAATACGTCAACAATATTGAGGGAAGCATCGACAACAAGATCGAAGACGACGAGCTCAGAAACTGCAATCTCTACAAAGACATCGGTAAGGTCGGAAGCCGCGCCACATACACCTTCGAGTACAAAGGCAAGAACATTAAGGTTTGCGATGCCGCTGCCCAGGTTGTCGCTGGCAAAACCCTCCACACCGTTTTCGTTGGCAAATATCTCTACACCACCAACGAATACAAAGGATCTGACATCCTCATTTACTTCAAAGGCAACAAGAGAGCCCTTCCTCCAACCAATTTGGCTGGCAGAAAGGTTTTCTCTGATTCGAAGAATATCGTCATTTATGGCGATAAAGGCACCGAGAAAGTCATCACCGCCAAGGTGAGAGAAGCCTTAAACGAATTCAAAACCAACAAGACTTTTGTCGATATGGCTATTTCTATTCGTGAAGGCATGACCTATTTCGCGATGGGTTATGAAGATGACTTAATGGTCATCGCCCTCGAGAAACCATTCGATCCAAAACCAACCGTCCAATACGCCGGAGATTTAAGAAAGGTTCTCAAGCTCATCGAATTATTGAAGTAGTCCCAAATTTTCAACATGGAAGTCGCTAGATTCTTCGAACTTTGCAACCAATACCCTTGGGCATATGTGGCAATCATATTTGACCTAGGCGTGGTTTTCATGAATGGTTGGACCGATGTTCCTAACTGCATCGCCACCTGTGTAACCACTCGTTGCATGAAACCAAAATGGGCCATTCTCATGGCCGCTTTAGGCAACCTCTTAGGAACCTTGGCAGCAGGCTTCTTGGCCTCTGTTCTCCCTTTGGGAGATGTTTCGCAAACCGTTGCGGGCATCGTTCAGTTCAACCCATCCTCGCAAAGCAACGCTTTGGTGGGTGGCTTAACCGGTTCTGCTATCGGCCTTGCCGCCATCTCTGGCTCAACCAATTGGTTTGAGGCCGTTTCCCTTAACAGCTGGATCAAGGTCTTGATTGGCTTCTTCGGTTCCATCCTCGTCGGATTTATCCTCGGCTATGGAATCGTTTGGCTCATCGTCCTTATCTGCAGGAAGCTCACCCGTCTTATGTCCTTAGCCCATGGCCTTCAGGATGGCGCCAAGTTCCTTGGTGTCTTCATGGTCATCGCTGTCATGCTTAATGTCGGCGGCGCTAACTATGTCCCAGCTGATTTCAACGCCATGCAGGGTATGTGGTGGATTGTTCTTCCGGTTGCCATCGTCATCTTTGGTGGCACCCTCATGGGTGGAAAATCCATCATCAAAACGATGGGTTCCGGAATGGCCAAA
>CADBDO010000042.1 GCA_902793515.1 uncultured Erysipelotrichaceae bacterium
TCTTTTCCCACCACTTTCTCTAACTGCGCCCAGTTCTTGAGGCGTGGGTTGATGAGGATGAAGACAACGGTGAGAGAGATGACAAACTGCATGATCGAGAGGACAAAGACCGCAGTCTCTTTTTCGCTGAACTTACTTAAATTGAGGAAGATGAGGCCGTTAAGGCTAGCAAGAAGGAATAAGCCTAAACCCATCAAATAGAAACGGGTGAGGTGAATCCTTTCTCTCGAAGCGGTCAAGGTATGAATCCTTATTATTAAGAAGAACATCGTGACGGTGAGGGTTGCGGAAAGGACGAGGAGTCCGATCATATCGGCTGAAGAGTCAGAGTAATTGACGAACATCGAAACGTTTATGAGAGCTTCGGACGCTAAGAAAACGATGAGGGCGTAAAACCCAACAGAGTTCTTTTTCTTTTCGTAAGCCTCATATGGGAAGCCAGTCAGAAAAGAGAGCTTCTCAGGCTTGCTCGTCATTAAACCCTCCCAAGAGAAGAGGAGATACACAAGAAAAACGACTGGCGGAAAGATAAGAGCAAATAGCGCTAACTCAAGGTCGATCATTATTTATTTAAGATTTTGGCGGCTCTGATCGCTGGGGTCTCGGCACCAAAAAGATAAGTTCCTGTGACAAGGATATCGGCACCCGCTTTGATGGAAGCAGGTCCAGTGACGTCGTTGATTCCACCATCTACCTGGAGGAGGGCTTTGGAGCCGCTTGCCTTGATCATTGCTTTGACATCGGCGATTCTCTCGTAGGTCTCTGGGATGAATTTCTGTCCGCCCCAACCTGGTTCGACGCACATGACGAGGACGAGATCGACGTCATTGAGGTATGGAAGGATGGCGTTCGTGGAGGTGCGTGGCTTGATGGATATTCCAGCGTATGCACCGCCATCATGGATCTTCTTGATGGTCTCCCTCACCTCTTTCTCGCTTGGGCACGCCTCAAGATGGAAAGTGATGATGTTCGAGCCAGCCTTGATGAAATCATCGACCTTTTCCCAAGGTTTCTCGATCATGATATGGGTATCGTTAAGCATATTATGCTTATTGTGGACATCTTTCACAAAATCAACGCCGAAAGACTCATTCTTGACGAATTTCCCATCCATGACATCGATATGGATGAGAGGCGCCCCAATCGATTCGGCTCCTGCCATTCCTTCCCTGATGTGGAAAGGCGTGCAAGCAAGCAAAGATGGGGAAAGGCATGGGGTTTTGATCACGAGTGCCATATTACTTAAAACCGAAGAGTCTTGCTAGAAGTCCCTTCTTCTCCTTGAAATTGTCCTTGTCCGAGAAGGCTTTGAGGATGTCCTCACGCATTAAGAATGCGTTGGCGTACCTCTCCTCTGGCCTCTTACGGCAGGCTTTGACGATGATTTTATCGAGCGACTTCGGGATGGAGGCCAGATACTTGCTTGGCTCCGGGAAGTGCTTTTTGATCTGAGCTATGGCGACGTCCTCTGGGGTGGCTCCATCAAATGGGATGGTGCCGGTCAAAATCTCGAAGAAGATGATGCCCATTGAGTAGATGTCGCTAGCGACATTGGCAGGCTCACCCATGAGAATCTCCGGGGCGCAGTAATAGACGGTGCCGGTTATGGCGTCGCCTGAGGTCTTCTCCCCTATTTTGCTAGAGATTCCGAAGTCGGTGATTTTGACACTGCCATCTGGAAGGTAGAAAAGGTTGTCTGGTTTTAAGTCTCTGTGAAGGAGTCCGTGCTCATGGATGTAGCTGACGCCTTCGGTGAGCTGAAGCATGACTTGGCAGGCTTCTTGTGGCGAAAGGTTATGGCCACTTACGAGATTGAGTTTGTCGCGAAGGGTTCTCCCATCGACGTACTCATTGGCCATATATGGTCTTCCATCGACGGTTCCATGACCGAAGACTTTGACGATGTTTGGGTTGTTTAAGGAAGCGCTAGCGATGCATTCATGCTCAAAACGCTCGACGTTCTTTGGGTTGTCCATCATGTCTTCGCGCATGATCTTGAGGGCAACGGTCTTATGGAGGACAACGTCAAAAGCCTCATAGACATCGGCCATGCCGCCATGGGCGATTCTACCGGTTACTCTGTAACGGTTATCTATCTTTTCTCCAATCTCAATCATTGCTGATACACTCCCAAAGGGCGATGGCGATGTTATCGCTTCCCCCATTGCTATTTGCGATCGCTATAAGCGAATCGGCTTTTTGATCGCACCTCTCATCGGTGCTGAGGATATTCGCTATCTCATCTACCGGAACCTGGTTATATAAGCCATCCGAGCAACAGAGGATCGTTTCCCCTTGATAGTCGAATTCATTGAAGGCAAGGCTAAGGGACGGGAAGATGCCTAAGGCATTCATGAGGACGTGCCTATCTGGGTGCGACACCGCTTCTTCTTCGGTGATCTTGCCAGTCGAGAGAAGGAAGTTCACATAGGTCTGATCCTCGGTGAGTTGCTTCAAGGCGTTCTTCTTGATGAGCATGTAGCAACGGCTGTCACCGATGCAGCATGTATAAAGTCTGTTATCAGAGATAAGGGCACACACCAAGGTGGTTCCCATGCCTTTGGCATCAGGGTTATTCTCGGCGTACTCATAAATGGCCGCGTTCGCTTTCTTGGCCGCTTTGGTGAACCAGTTTCTGTTCGTGTAGGCGAAATGGTGTTTCCTCTTGTGACGGAAGGCATCGACCAGGGTTTCGATGGCGATTTGCGAAGCAAGGTCGCCTTTGTTGGCGCCTCCCATGCCATCGCAGACGACGAGGAAGACCTCGCCATTGACGTTCATCGCGACCTGGGCTTTGTCATCGTTATGGGTTCTCACCATTCCGATATCGGTTTTGAAAGCGTACGAACCATGTCTCATTCTAGTTCCTACCTTTCAGGACGTACTTGGCGCGAAGCTGGCCGCATGCCGCATCGATGCCAGTGCCCCACTCCTTAAGCTGGCCGCATGCCGCATCGATGCCAGTGCCCCACTCCTTACGGATGGTGCAGTTGATGCCGTGGTTATTGAGATAGAGGGAGAAGGCTTTGGTGTCTTTATCAAGCGATCTCTCGAATGGTTTTTCTTTTACTGGGTTTAGTGGGATGAGGTTGACGTAGCAAAGGATGCCGCGGAGCCTTTCCGAGAGCTCCTTCGCGCATTCGATGGTGTCGTTCACGCCCTTGATGAGGATGTATTCGAAGGTGACGCGACGTCCACTCTTTTCTATGTATTCCTTGACTGCGTCAAGAAGGACGTCCATGTTGTACGCCCTAGAGACAGGCATGAGCTCATTCCTGATCTTGTCGTTTGGAGCGTGAAGCGAGATGGCCAAATTGACCTGGATGCCTTCATCGCCATAACGCTTGATGCCTGGGACAAGGCCACAGGTGCTGACCGTGATGTGTCTGGCACCGATAGCAAGACCTTTAGCTTCGTTCATGATGTGGATGAAGCTAGAGACGTTGTCGTAGTTGTCAAATGGCTCACCGGTTCCCATGACGACGATGTGGGAGACGTTCTCCCCTTCTTCGTAGAGGATCTTGTTCATGACCATGACCTGGCCAGTGATTTCGGCGGCGGAGAGATTCCTTTCCCTCTTGAGGAGTCCAGAGGCGCAGAAAGCGCAGCCCATGGAGCAGCCGATTTGGGAGGAGACGCAGATGGCGTTGCCATAGTCATAGCGCATGAGGACGCATTCGACTTTGGCCCCGTCTTCCATTTCGACAAGTAACTTGATTGTGCCGTCAGAAGCCACTTGTTTTGTGAAAATCCTTGGCAAATCTAACGTATATTCCTCTTTCAGGACATCACGAAAAGATTTGGAGATATCCGTCATGGAATCGAAATCCGTCACTTTCTTGACGTAGATCCATTGGTAAAGCTGGGTGGCGCGATACTTCTTCTCGCCTCTCGCTAACATCTCCTCTTCAAGGGCTTTAAGGGTATATCCAAAGAGGTTCTTTTTCGGCATTTTATTCTTTTGGTGAGGCAGTGAGCAAATTGGTTGGGGCATCGGCTAAGCTGGCGATGTCTCCGACTGGGGTCTCCGCTTTAGCGGCGACGGTGTCCTTAACGAGGACCGCATAGTAGAGAGCGGTCGCCTTTTCTTCGAAAGGCATGGCTTGGACTTCTTTGATGAGATGGAACTCTGGGTGGTTGGCGACGAAGTCGTTGATGGTCTTGTTGCCTTCCTTCTTGCTGATCGTGTAGACGCAGTAGATGAGGGTGCCTTTCTCGGCGACGAACTTGGAGCATCCTTCAAGGACGGCTTTCTCCTGAGCGAAGAGAGCGTCCATCTCCTCCTTCTTGAAATGAAGGAGATAGTCTGGGTAGTCGCGGATGAGGTCGAAGTTCGAGCTATTTGGAGCGGCGATGACGAGGTCCTGTGGACGGGAAATCGCGGCTTCCATGGAATCAGGCTCGGCACCGAAGAAGTTGATGTTCTTGTATCCGGTGGCCTTGATCATGCGGGTGACGTCGGTGTAGCTATCGACGCTTGGGCAACCAAGGTTGAGGCCGATCTTGTTCTGATAGGTTTCGATGATCTCTTTGAAGAGGGAGGAATCGGCGTTGGCGTTATAGATGAAGGCTTCCTGTGGCTCTTCGATCTTGTATTCGTCGAGCATGGCTTTGGTGGCCATTCTCTCAGCGAAGATGGCGCCCTGCTTATAGAGGTCTAACTTACGGAGTGGGGTCTTTCCGCCATAGAGGAGGATGCCTTCCACTGGGGATTTGACAAAGTCAGGGTTGTTATTGAGCACCTCTTCCACTGGCACCATCGAGGTGCGGATGCGGACGCTACTGGTGTTTTGCCTGGCATTGGCTTTGAGGATGCGGTAGGTTTGGCCATATCCGAAATGCTGCCAGATCTTAAGGACCCACTCTGGAGTGTTGTATCTGAGCGAGAGATATTTGTTCGAGGTCTTTGGGAATTCGGCTGGGATGAATTCGTTTGGGGTCTCAGCTTTGGCGAAAAGTGGCTCGAGCTTCTCCATCTTCTCCTCGCCGATCTTCTCGCTAAGGACCTTCTTCATGTCCTCAAGAGAGATGCGCTTGAAGAAATAGATGTCAGCGAGAGCGAGTTTGATGGCCATCTTCTCCTCTTCGGTGAGGCCTTCGATTTTGGCTTCATCGACGAGATGAGTGAAAAGAAGGTGATGGCGAAGCTCACATCCGACAAGGCCAGCGACGGATCCTCTAAGAGGACGGATGGCTGGGTCAGCTTGGAAAAGCTTCTTGAGAGCGTCGTTGAACTGAACATCGTTCACAAGGATGTCGTTCAAGACCTTTTGGGCTAAATCAAATTCTTGCATGTCTTTCCTCCCAAAACTTAATGTTGGTGTTTATGTCCGCAATGGCAATGGCCATCATGGCAGCAGCAGTCATCATCTTCCTTGGCATCAAGGGATTCGAGTTCTTCCTCGTGCCCGGCAAAGACATCGCCAAGGTAGATTTGCTCTTCGTCGTCGATATCGAGATCGGCGCGGTCGAGGGGGTTGGCCTCGTCTTCGTATTCTTCATCCTCGTCGTCATAAGGCATCGCCTCAGCGGAGATGTTGCCTCTTTCAATGAAGCGAGGATAGTCTTCGTTAACGTGTTCGTAATGGTGTTCCATCTCGAAATAAGTGAATGTGACGCTTAGGTTGATTGTGAAATCCGTGAAGGTTTTGATGAGGTAATCCGCGATTTTGCTTTCGAGGACCTCATACTTCTTTGGGGCACGGACAAGGATTTCCGTTTGCCAGGAAGTCTGCTCAACGCCCTTATGGAAAATCATGCTGTTTGGAGAATAGAAAACGATTTCTTCCTCCTCGCATTCAAAAAGGTTCGCTAAATTTGCAGTGTTCTTCCTTGAATAGGTGCCGACAACGAACTGGTCTAGGCCTAAGACAGAGATGACGATCATATAATTCCTCTAATAGGAGGAAATTATAACACGGCTGGAACCAAAGGGTTATCCTATTTGCTCTAATAATCGAGCGGATCGACGTTGACGGAGATGTCGACGCCGGCCACCGAAGAGAATCTTTGAAGGAGTTGCCTGAGATACGAATCGATGCTCTCCCTCTTCTTGAACTTGAGGAGAAGGACGCGTTTATGCTTGCCGTTATTCATCGAATAGAATGGGGTGATCGGACCTAAGACGATGAGGTTTTCGATGCCTAAGCCTTGGATTTCCTTTTTGAAATCCAGCGCGGATGACATCGCTTTCTCTTCTTTAGAAGAGGAGAACTCAAGAAGCACGCAGTTGAAGTACGGAGGGTACTCGGTCACTCTCCTTTGCTGCATCTCTTTGAGATAGAAGGAACCATAGTCTTGGGAGGCTCCGAATTTGATCGCGTAATGCTCTGGGTTATAGGTTTGGATGAGGGCTTCCCCTACCCTCTTGGAACGACCGCTTCTGCCAACGGCTTGGGCGATAAGCTGGAAGGTTCTTTCCGCGGCGCGGTAAGTTGGTAAACTTAAACCGATATCGGCTAAGACCACCGCCGAGAGGGTGACGTTAGGGAAATCATGGCCCTTTGCGATCATCTGGGTGCCAACCAAAACGTCATACTTCCCATCTTTGAATTCATGGAGGATCTTCTCGACGTTTTTCGAGACCTTTCCGATGTCGCTATCCATTCTGGCAACTCGTGCGTCAGGGAATAATTCTTCGATTTCTTTGACGACTCGCTCGGTGCCATAGCCCACTCTTCTTAGGCGGGTGTTGCCGCAATCCGGGCAACGTTCCGGATACTTCTCGACGAAGCCACAGTGATGGCACTTGAGCATCGAGTCTTCTTGATGGAAGGTTAGGTTGCCGCCGCAGCTTGGACAAGTGAAGATATGTCCACATTTTGGACACTCGATTCCCGTCCAATAGCCACGTCTATTGATGAGCAAAAGAACCTGCTCACCCTTATCGAGTTTTTCCTTAATTTTGGCGATTAATGGAGCACTTAATTTCTCGGATGATTTGCTGAAGACCGAACGGTCCCTAAGGTCGATGATTTCTGTGTGAGGAAGGGCTTTTTCGTTGATGCGGTGAGGCATTGAGGCATAGCCATAAACGCCTTTGTCCGCTCTCGCTTTCGATTCGAGGGTTGGGGTGGCGCTGCCAAGCAAGACTTTGCAGCCTTCGATCTCGCCTCTCATGATGGCGACTTCTCTAGCGTGGTAATACGGAGAATTGTCTTGTTTATACGATTCGACATGCTCTTCATCGAGGATGATGAGGCCGATGTTTTTAAGCGGAGCGAAGACCGCGCTTCTAGCGCCGACGACGATTGAGGCATCGCCTCTAGCGATACGCCTATATTCGTCATATCTCTCAGCTGGGGTGAGCTCGCTATGGAGGATGGCGACTTTAGGGCCGAACCTGCGGCTAAAATATTCCACCATCGCTGGGGTGAGGTTGATTTCTGGGACGAGCATCAAGACGGATTTGCCTTCTTCGAGGACCTTTTCGCTTAAGCGAAGGTAGACTTCCGTTTTGCCTGAGCCGGTGACGCCTTCAAGGAGGACGACTCCCTTGTCACTACTTCTAATATCGTCGAAGGCCTTCTTCTGCTCGAAAGACATCTCATGAGGCTCTTCTCTTTCTTCAGGCCTGATATGGAACCTCTCTTTTTCTTTGAGGATGATTCTGACTCTCCCTTTCTCAAGAAGCTTTTTGAGGATGGCGATGGAGCCGCACTCCTTCTTGAGGATCGGGGTGTTCGCAGCCACGAGGCGAAGCATCTCAATCTGCTTATCGGTGAGATCGTTTTCATCATTTTTGACTAGTTCCACCCATTGCTCATAGGCGATCTTCGGACCGCGTAATGCAGAGGTTTTTGGGGAGAGCGATAATGGCAACATCGCCTGCAAAACCCCAATGAATGGAGCCAAATAGTACTTCGAGACACGGTTGGCAAGTTCCATCATTTTGTCATCGACGAGAGGTTCTTCATCGATGATGTCGTAGTCATGGATTTCTTTAAAAGCGTACCCGTTTTCCTCTTCGAGTTCGGCGAGGGTTTTCTCGGTGTCCCTGACGGCTAAGACGAAGCCCATGACCGCTTCCTGGGCACCGAAAGAAATGCGGACCCTGAAGCGAGGCTCGATTCTCTTTTTGCCGAAATAGGCATATGAAAAAGTGTGGTCCAAAGACCTTTTGCCGTATTCCGTCAGAACATCGATTATCTTCACGAGATTATTCTAACAAAAAAGAGGCTCTATAGAGCCCCTAATTCTTTGCGAATTATCTTTTTGACCTCATCAGCGCAGCTATCGAGGGTGTCGTTGATGACGTTGTACATGTAATTGCCCTTCTGAGCGATCTCATCCCTGGCTTGCTGGAGCCTCATCTGGATGGTGTTGTCGTTCTCGGTGCAGCGTCCCCTGATTCTTCTTTCGAGTTCCTCATAGGATGGGGGAAGAAGGAAGATGGTGACAACTCCGTCTTGGCCTTTGACTTTGCTTAGGACCTGGGTTGCGCCATGAACATCGATCTCAAGGACGACGTTTTCGCCTTTGTTACGGTGTTCCTCAATTGGAGCAAGAGGGGTTCCGTAGGAATGTCCGACGTAACGGTTATATTCAAGGAGTTTGCCTTCCTCGATGAGCTTATCGAATTCATCTTGGCTGATGAAGTAATATTCGCGTCCATGCATCTCCCCTTCTCTCTTTTGACGGGTGGTCACGGACACGGAGAAAAAGAGATTAAGATCTTTGTCTTCCATCACTTTCTGGCGGATGGTGCCTTTGCCGACCCCGGAAGGTCCGCTCATGATAATCAAAAGTCCCTTTTTCATGGTTTGCAAAATTATAGGACCGCTCCACTTTTTTTACAACAAAATATAGCGATGCCATCTCATTTGAGCGAAAAGACGTGAATCTTTACATTTACTATCTTCAATGGCGGTTATCCCTTTAGGCGAGTATGCTACAATATGAAACTATGAAAGCCCTAAGCAAAAGCGACCTCGAAATATATGCGTCCTACCTCTCTAAAAACTTAGAAGGAAGACATCTCTCTAGCCCTATCCTTTATACCGAGAAGGCCTTCTTTTTTAGGCTGAGCGGCAAGGGCGGATCGAGGTTTTCCCTCATCTTGGATGAGGAGTGCCCTCGTGTGTATATCGGAGATGAGACCTTCGCTGCTACAAGTGTGTCGTCCCACTTCTTCGATCAGTTAAAGAAAGAGCTTGTGAATCCATATATAGAGAAGGTTGAGACTTTTGGGGACGACAGAATCCTTAAGTTCTCGCTTCTTACCATCAATAACGTTTTCAAAGAAGAGCCCCGTAGCCTCTATGTCGAACTCTTCCCTCATCACCCTAACCTCGTGGTGACCGACGCCGAGAACAAAATCATCCTTACATACAAACAAGGCCATATCGATGATGAAAGACCTCTTCTCAAATCGATGGTTTATGAGGCCCCTAAAAAGAACGTTTTCCCTGCAAAACCTTCTTCTTTTGATCCGAAAGCCTTTGAAGAAGAATGCTACGAAGCTGAAAAGATTCTTGCCGAAAAAAGGAAGAAAGACCGTTTCGAATATCTATTCAAAGCCTTACGAAACAGGAAGAAACTTTTGGAGAGAAAACTCGTTTCCTTAGAAAGAGATATCGCTGAGGCAAATGGCCATCTCGATGATGGAAGATTTGGCGATGCGATTTATATGTCGATGGATTCCATCCCTCCAAAGGCGTCTTCTTTCATCTACGAAGGAGAAGAAATCAAACTCGATCCTTCTAGAAGCGCGGCCGAGAACGCTAACGCCTACTACAAGAGAGCGAAGAAAGCCAAGATGACCCTCAAGCAGGTCGACATCAGCAAAGAGAAAGCGTCCAAAGAACTTGAGGAAATATCTTCCTCTTTGTCTCAGCTTGAACACGCTGACGAATC
>CADBDO010000043.1 GCA_902793515.1 uncultured Erysipelotrichaceae bacterium
CACCGGCGCTGGCGACCCAACCGTCCCACTCAGCGAGACCATCCCTGGCACACTCCCACAGCGTAAGCTCGTCCAAACCGCAGCAGCCGGCTATTCCTCATATGGAAACCAGATCGGCTTAGCTACCGGCATCGTTGATGAGATCTATCACCCAGGATACGTCGCAAAACGTATGGAAATCGGCGCAGTCATCGCCGCAACCCCAGCCGAAAACGTCAGACGCGAATGCCCAGTCGATGGCGATGTCGTCATCCTTCTTGGCGGCAGAACCGGCAGAGATGGCGTCGGTGGCGCAACCGGCTCCTCCAAAGCCCATAACGCCCACTCAGTCGAAACCTGTGGCGCGGAAGTCCAAAAAGGAAACGCCCCAGAAGAAAGAAAACTCCAAAGGCTCTTTAGAAACAAAGAAGCCTGCCAAATGATCAAACGCTGCAACGACTTCGGTGCCGGCGGCGTTTCGGTCGCAATCGGCGAGCTCGCGGATGGCTTATCGATCAACCTCAATGCCGTCCCAAAGAAATACGAAGGCCTTGATGGCACTGAACTCGCCATCAGCGAATCGCAAGAAAGAATGGCGGTGGTCGTCGAAAAAGAAAACGTCGACGCCTTCCTTGCCATCGCGAACAAAGAAAACCTCGAAGCAACCGTGGTTGCTACCGTTACCAAGAACCCTCGCCTTGTCATGAAATGGAACGACAAGGTCATCGTCGATGTCAGCCGTGAGTTCCTTAACTCCAACGGCGCTGAGAAGCATATCGACATCCTTGCCTCCAAGCCTCTTGATTACAAGAAAGAGGTGGAAGGGGATTTCGCTTCGAACCTCAAGGCCCTCGCTGGCGATCTCAACATCTGCTCAAAGCGCGGTCTCAGCGAGAGATTCGACTCAACCATCGGCGCAGGTGCCGTCACTATGCCATTTGGTGGCAAATACCAGAGAACCCCTGTCCAGACAATGGTCACCAAGATCTCAGTCGAGGAAAAACACACCGACGATTGTTCCTTCATGTCATGGGGATATAACCCATTCATCATGGAGAAGAACCCATATCAAGGCGCCTATCTTTCCGTCGTCGAAAGCATCTCCAAGCTCATTGCTGCGGGCGCTAAATTCGAAGACGTCTATCTCACCTTCCAGGAATACTTCAAGAAGCCGATGAAAGACGCCAGACGTTGGGGCGAGCCTTTAAGCGCTCTCCTTGGCGCGTTCAAAGCCCAGCTCGATTTCGGTGTTGCCGCAATCGGTGGCAAAGACTCGATGTCAGGATCATTCGAGAAACTCGACGTTCCTCCAACGCTTGTCTCCTTTGCCGTCACCACAGGTAACGTCAATGAAGTCCTAACCAACGAATTCAAAGAAGCGGGCAGCAAAGTCTATCTCTTAAAGCCTGCTTATGATGAGAACGGCCTTCCAAACGCCGAAAGCGTCAAAGCTCTCTTCAAGAGAATCGAAGAGCTCAATTCAAAAGGCTTAATCAAATCCTGCTTCACCCCAACCCTTGGCGGTGTCGCCGAAGCCGTCATGAAAGCCGCTATCGGCAATGGCTATGGCTTCAAGTTCAATGACGAATTGGCCCTTAGTGACATCTTTGGCTACGCCTATGGTTCATTCATGGTCGAAACTGACGAAAAACTCGATGGCCTCTATGTTGGTGAAGTCACTAGCGACGCCAAATACGTCTATAAAAACGAAGAAGTCGCGACTAGCGACATCGACGCCTTATACGAGGGCAAGCTCGAAAGCGTTTACCCAACCCTCGAAAAGAAAGACAACAAGATCTATGAGTCTTTCTCCTACAAGGCAGAATCCAAAGCCCACGCTTCGAAACACTATGACGAAGTGAGAGTCCTCATCCCAGTCTTCCCAGGAACCAACTGCGAGTTCGATTCCGCTAAGGCGATGAGGGACGCAGGGGCAAAAGTTAAGATCTTTGTCATCAACAACCTCGATACCGAACACCTCAACAAGTCCATCAAAGACTTCGCCGAAGAAGTGAAGAAGAGCCAGATCATCTTCGTTCCAGGTGGATTCAGCGGTGGCGACGAACCAGACGGTTCCGCTAAATTCATCACTTCTTTCTTCAGAAACGAAGCGGTCAAGAACGCGGTCACCGACCTTCTTGAGAACAGAGAAGGCTTGATGCTTGGCATCTGCAATGGCTTCCAAGCCCTCATCAAACTCGGTCTCGTCCCATATGGCAAGATCATGGATACGGACGAGTCCTTCCCAACCCTTACCTTCAACACAATCGCTAGACACCAGTCCAAGATTGTGAGAACGAGAATCGCATCAAATAAGTCACCATGGTTAGCCAGAACCAAGGTCGGCGACGTCTATAACGTTGCCATCTCCCATGGCGAAGGCCGCTTCTTCGCAAGTGAGGATCTCGTAAGAGAACTTGCAAAAAATGGGCAAATTGCTACGCAATATGTTAATCTCAATGGTGAAGCAACCGACGATATCCGTTATAACCCAAATAACTCAGTCTTAGCCGTCGAAGGCATTACCTCGTTCGATGGCCGAGTCCTTGGCAAGATGGGTCACAGCGAACGTATCGGAAATGGATTATATAAGAACGTCTACGGCGAATACGACATGGAAATGTTTAAGTCCGCTGTTGAGTTCTTCAAATAAAAAAAATAGGAGGAAAAAAGATGCTTACAGACATCGAAATCGCTCAACAGTGCGAGAAGAAGACAATCTTCGAAATCGCAAAAGTCGCCGGAGTCGACGATAAATACCTCGAGCCTTATGGCAAATACAAAGCCAAGGTTGACTACGCCCTCTTAAAGGAAGGCCGCAAGAAAGGCAAGTTGATCCTTGTCACCGCGATCACCCCAACCCCTGCGGGCGAAGGCAAAACCACAACAAGCATTGGCCTTGCCGATGGTCTTAGAAAGATCGGCAAGAACACAATCGCAGCCTTAAGAGAACCATCTCTTGGTCCAGTCTTTGGTATCAAAGGCGGCGCTGCCGGCGGTGGATACGCCCAAGTCGTCCCAATGGAAGACATCAACCTTCACTTCACCGGTGACTTCCACGCCATCACCACGGCCAACAACCTTCTTTGCGCTCTTCTTGATAACTCAATCCAGCAAGGCAATCCTTTAGGAATCGATAACCGCAAAATCGTCATCAAGAGATGCCTTGATATGAATGACCGCCAGCTTAGATTCGTCGTCGATGGTCTTGGCGGAAAAGCCAATGGCACCCCAAGAGAAGATGGATTCGACATCACCGTCGCAACTGAGATGATGGCTATCTTCTGCCTTGCCACCTCCATCAACGACTTAAAGGAAAGAATCGGTAGAATGGTCGTCGCCTACACCTATGACGATAAACCAGTCACCGCCAAAGACCTCCACGCCGTCGGCGCGATGACCGCTCTTCTCAAAGACGCCATCAAGCCAAACCTCGTTCAGACCCTTGAAGGCACCCCATGCTTCGTCCATGGTGGCCCATTCGCCAATATCGCCCATGGCTGCAACTCCGTCACTGCCACGAACATGGCTATGTCGCTTGCTGACTACACCGTCACAGAAGCCGGATTCGGTGCTGACTTAGGCGCTGAGAAGTTCCTTGATATCAAATGCCGCTTAGCCGGTCTCAAACCTGACTGCGTCGTCATGGTCGCAACCGTGAGAGCCCTTAAGATGCACGGTGGCTTAAAGAAGACCGAACTAGGCAAAGAAGATCTCGTCGCCCTCGAAAAAGGTCTTCCAAACCTTCTTAGACACATCGACAACATCGTCTCCGTCTATCACCTCCCATGCGTCGTCGCGATCAACCGTTTCCCAACCGACACCGATGCTGAAATCGAACTTGTTGAGAAGAAGTGCAAAGAACTCGGCGTCAACGTCAAGCTCTCAACCGTTTGGGCTGATGGCGGCAATGGTGGCATCGAACTCGCCAAAGAAGTCGTCCGACTTTGCGATGAGCCAAATAACTTCACCTTCAGCTATGAGCTCGACAATTCGATCGAAGAAAAACTCGACCAAATCGTCAAGAAGATCTACCATGGCAGCCGCGTCGTCCTCACCCCAGCCGCTAAGAAGCAGGCCGCTAAGCTTGAGGAACTCGGATTCAGAAACCTCCCAATCTGCGTTGCTAAGACCCAATACTCATTCTCTGATGACCAAAACAAACTTGGTGCCCCAGAGAACTTCGAGGTCACTGTCAGAAACATCAAAGTCAGCGCAGGCGCAGGCTTCATCGTTGCCTTAACTGGCGAAATCATGACCATGCCAGGACTTCCAAAAGTCCCTGCTGCCAATAGCATCGATGTCGATGAAGATGGTAACATCTCTGGCTTATTCTAATCTCCACAAAAAAATGACCGCCCTCCAAATGGGCGGTCTTTTCTTTTTCTAAGCGCCTTGGGGGCGTATTTACTCGCTCTTAGCAAAAGTGCTATCATCAACGGGATGCAAACCGCTTATCCAATTATCCTTGTGCATGGCCTTGCCGTCAGAGACTGCATCTTCATGAAGCCTTTTGGTGAGATTGAACGCAAACTCAAAGAGGAAGGCTTTGTCGTATCTAGAAGCAAAGTTGAGGCTTTTGCCCCAATTGAGCACAACGCAGAGGTCCTTAAGAAGGAAATCCTCAAGATTCTCGAAGAGAACAATGTCGACAAAGTGAACATCATCGCTCACTCAAAAGGTGGACTTGATGCCAAATACATGATTGAGAAGCTAGGTATGGCGGAGCGTGTCGCAAGCTTTACGACCATGTGCACCCCACATAAAGGAACCCCAGTCGCTAGAGGAGTGGCGAAACTCCCTCGCTGGATGCTCCATGTCATGGCCTTCTTCGTCAACCTTTGGTACCGCATCCTCGGAGATAGGCATCCTAATTCTTTGAAATCCCTTGAGCAGCTTGCTTCCTGGAACCCTGTTGAAGAGGTGGTTCTCAAGGCTGGAAGCGGAATCTACTGCCAAAGCTATTCGGCCACGCTTGAAAGAAGCCGGGACGATTTCGTTCTTGGTATTCCGTTAGCCTTCTGCCATCACGTCGAGAAAGGGGAGCCAAGTGACGGCCTAGTCAGCAAAGAGTCCGCCAAATTCGGCGAATATAAGGGTCTCATGCTAGAAGGTTCCATCTCCCATAGCGACGTCTTCGATTTCATGGCGAAGAAAAACAAGAAAGAGAGGATCTACGGGTTCTATTCAACCTTGTGTGAGGATTTGAAAAACAGGGGTTTCTAATGAAAACCCCCTTTTTTGTTGGGGATTTTTCTTTTTGGATAAACTGTCTAAAAGACTTTTTCATTTTCAGCGAGATATCCAAGGATTTTAAGTATAAAATACTAAAATAAGAACCGAGGTCCATCTATGAAGAAAACCGCTTTAAGTGTCATTTCCCTTTCAACGTTACTCCTTGCCTCTTGCTCATTCTTTGGAGGAGAAGGAGCGGCCGCCATAAAATTTGGCAACGAGAATCTTTCCTCTCTCCCAAGCGAATCCATCCCGGAGTTCGTCAACCAGGAAGAAAGCCAGACCTATTACACAAGCGAAGACATCCTTATGTCCCTTGAGTGCAACGGTTACTTCACCAATTACTCATATTTCTACCTCGATGAGAATGATAAGAACCTCCGTGTCTACGACAACATGTACTTCTATGAGAAGGACTATTTCTATTTCGTCACCAAGGACGTCAAATACCTCTGGGCTTCTTTAGAAGAAGGCTATGACAAAACCTGCGTCGAAGAGGAAAAAGAAGCAGGATACGATATCCGCATCAACGTCCTCAAAGATGGTATCTACACGATCAAATTCAACATCGAAACCAAGAAAGCGTCGGTTATTTATAAGAGCGAAATCACTGAACCGAAGTATTTTCCAATCAAGACAGCAGACCTCTATAACGGCAAGACCAAGAGCTACATCTCTATGACTCAAAGCGCCTCAAACCCTGATGAGCTTGAGTGCAAGGGCGTTGAATTCGATGTCAGTAAAGGCTGTTCAATCGTTGATACCACGACCCATATCAGCATGTATAAGCTCACAATCGATTCTTCTTCGAAAGACCTTGCCCTTTATACCTCGCTTGAAAGAGATAAATCCTTCTATAGCACATTCGATGGCAAGATGAATCTCTACCTCAACAAGAAGACATATGTTTTACGTGGAGAGATTGCTGATAAAGAGCATTCAACGTTCTATGTGCAAAATATTGGAAACAGCCGTCTTACCGATCCAGTCGTGGACCCAACTCATCCATATATCTTCACCTGCCAGTATACGACCCCTCAATATGTCACTGAGGTGCCTGATCTCTATGGCAAGCACGTTAATAAACTCCCATTCACCTATTCAAGCGAGACCATTGAACTCTACGAATACGAATACAAAGGTGAGCCAAGGTCCTATTACAGGTTCAAAGAGGAAGGGACCTATAACATCGCCCTTGATATGTCGACCTTGACCTTCACCGCAGTAAAAGCGGCAGCCTAAAAAGAAACGAGCCCCGCATTGGGGCTTTTCTTATTGGCTCAAAGCGACTACAATTGTAGTGACTACAAAAGTAGGGGAGGAATAACATGGCTGTTTTATCTGTGAGACTAAGCGATGCGGAATATAAAGCGCTTGATAGTTTTGCAAAAGCAAACGATATTTCAATGAATAAGGCCATCAAGGATGCTTTTTTCGAGATGCTTGAGGACCAATATGACCTAGAGGCTTTCGATAAAGCATATGCCGAATACCTCAAAGACCCTGTGACCTATTCAGGTGAAGA
>CADBDO010000044.1:0-6608 GCA_902793515.1 uncultured Erysipelotrichaceae bacterium
TTGACGAGTCGATCAACGAGAGCGCCGTTTCCTGGAATAGCGTTGCTTGAGAAGACGATGGTATCGCCTGGGATGATGCGGATATTCTTATGCTCTCCACGTGAAATCCTTGACAAAGCCGCCATGGATTCGCCTTGGGAGCCTGTGCAGATGATGCAGATTTCGTTCGATTTGTAGGAACGAACCATGTCATCCGAGATGATCGCGGAATCTGGAACTTTGATGTAGCCGTATTTGCGGGCGATGGTCATGGTGTTTTCCATCGATCTACCAAGGATGCAGATCTTTCTGCCATGGCTCACGGCCGCTTCGACGACTTGCTGGATACGGTTGATGTTGCTAGAGAAGGTCGAGACGATGATACGGGCATTAGCCTGATCGAAGACTTCCTCAACGCCAGAACGGACGTTCTTCTCGGAAGGAGTGTATCCTTCGATTTCGGCGTTCGTGGAATCGGCCATAAGGAGGTCAACGCCTTCTTGTCCGAGTTTGGCTAATTTGGCGATCTCGAATTGAGGTCCGACAGGGGTGAGGTCGACTTTGAAGTCACCAGTCTCGATGATTCTTCCCTGCTTGGTGTCGATACAGATGCCATAGCTATCAGGGATGGAGTGGGTGACTCTGAAGAAAGAGACTTTGAAGTCTTCGCCGATTGGGATGACGGTGTCGCTGTCATACTCGACGATTTTGACTTCCTCGCGGATACGGGCATCCTCAAGCTTGTGCCTGATTAAAGCGGCAGCAAGTCTTGGGGCGTAGATCACAGGGATATAGACGCTCCTGACAAGGAAAGGAATACCACCGATATGGTCTTCATGACCATGGGTGATGAAAAGGGCTTTGATTTTGTTTCTGTTGTTCCTGAGATAAGTGTAATCAGGAATGACGTAATCGACGCCTGGGAGGTTCGATTCAGGGAAGCGGACGCCGGCATCAACCAAAATGATTGAGCGTTCAGTCTCAAAACAGTAGGTGTTCTTACCTACTTCTCCTAAACCGCCTAAGGCGAAGATGTTGACTGGTGAATTAAAACTCGGCATTAAATAAACCTCTTAAAGCGACAAGAAATATGTGCTCGTCAGGTCAACTAAACTATAGCATCTTTTTTTCTAAAGAAAACAAAGACTGCTTATGAAAGCGGTTCCGCCTCTTTTTTGTCTTCCTTTTTGGACATGATGGCCAAACTAAAGATGAAGTTTAGCCACATGGCAAGAAGAGGGCCGATGGCAAGTAGCCTTGGGCTGACGTTAAGGCTTGAGAAGAAATCGATTGGGAAGATGCCCTGAAGGTTATCAGAGACATAGTAGCCAGTGAAGGTCATGTCAGCGATAAGGACGTAAAGGGAAAGAACGGTCACGACACCAAGAGAGATGTAGCGGGCCATATTGATTCCCTTCTTTGGAAGATCTTTCTCTCGTGAGAGGAAGAGATAGAGCTCGTGGCAAAGGAGAATCGCATTGCCAACGATCATGAGGAGATAGAGAGGGACAGTGTGTCCGAACGTTGGAGTGGTGAAGTCGATGTAGTTGCCAACAAGAAGCAAGGCAGCAAGGAAATATTCCTCAATCCAAACGTAGACAAAACCAAGGATTCTTGAAAGGACAGTCAACCAGGTTGGTTTCTGATATCCCCTGCAAATCAAAGGTATTTTTTCTAAAATCCACTCTTTTTTGAGGAGGATAAGGATGCCTAAACCAATCATGACAACGTCGATCAAGATGACGTCGATTGGGAAGAGGAAGGAGACGTATCCAAACTCATAATGGCCAAGGATCAAGTTGATGATGAGAAGAATAAGAATAAGGCCACCGGCAATGATGAAACCAAAGCCATTTCCTTTGAGGCCCTTGGCTCTTTTCTTTTCGTCGGCTTGGTGAGTGAGGAAATAATAGGCGAATAAAAGGTAGGTCACCATGAAGTAGCTAAGGAACATTGGGGCTACTTTGAAGATCTGCCTGAAGGTGGCGATATCGGCCATGAAGAGGTGGAAGCCTTGGAAGAAGGATAAGGCTGCCAAGACATAAAGAACGATTTCAATGATGAAAGCAGCGATTGGCTTTAAAGACTTGCTCATAAGTTGTTCTCCTTCCAGGTAAGTGGGCTAGAAGCGACTTCTTTGGTGCTATAGTCGATGACAAGGTGCTCTAAATCGAAAGTGCCTCCCTTGTGTAGGGTATAGATAGCGCATCCAGTTAAGGTCGTGCCATCTTTTTCGGTGTTATAGAGCTCGGTGTTGGCTTTGACGCCATAACCATAAACGATGTTGTCATATTTCCAGACGATGTCGTTTGAGTGGTCATGTCCGAAGAACATGCCTTTCAAATTTCTTTCTTTGGCGGCTTTAACGAATTTTGAATCGTGCTCGCCAGGGCAGAATTTCTCGTCTTTGATGCCTCCAATGACGGTTCCCTTTTCTTCGAATTCATGAATCTCGGTCGTTGGGATATGAAGGAAAGCGAGGGCAGGGGTGTAGGCGCCGTCTTTCTTGGCGGAGTCAGCCTCTTGCTTATACCATTCGACCTGATTGTCGTGAATGAAATCGTAGTCGTAAGTACCGCCTTCTTGAATGAGGTTGTGGGTGTCGATGTTATAAAGCTGCCAGCCTAGTTCGTTTCCCCATTTGACGTTGATGACGTAATTCGAGAAACCGTCAACTTCGTCTTCTTTGTTGATCTTCTCTGGCAAGAGGGCGTTCTTGTAGTTTGAAGAAGATACGTGGTGATTCATCCAGGCTATGCTCCAGTCGCCATCGTAATCGTGGTTACCAAAGGTAAAAGCCCATGGGATGTTGAAACTATCGATAAGGTCGTAGAGGGTGGTGGCTATCTTTTTGCTAGCAAGCAAAAGGGAATCTCCTGTGACTTCAAGAAGATCGATGTGTCCATATTTCTCCTTGGCCACGTTGATGGTGTTCGTCAGGTAGTCAGAAGCCTCTTTGATGTTGGTGGTGTAGTTCCAGTGGATGTCAGTCAACTGAAGGACGTTAAAATCCCCCTCACCGGCGGCCGTTAACTCAATTTCGTATTTGTCTCCGGTGATTTGCCCGGTTCCAGCACACGAGAAAAGAAAAGGCATCAGTGAGATTAATGCAAATCTTTTGTTTTTCATGATGACCCAATTGTATCTTTTTAAGGAAAATTGGGCAATATAATCTAAAGATTAAATAGCGACAGAATCAGGAAGCTCTTTGAATGGATTCTGTTTATCGATGCGGTCGTAGAAAAGGATGCCGTTTAGGTGATCGATTTCGTGTTGGAGAACAATCGCATCATAACCGATAGCCCTGATCTCGACATCTTGGCCCTTTAAAGCGTCATAAGCCTTAACGGTGATCTTGAACGCTCTATAGGCGTAGCCAGGATGTTCCCCATCAACGCTTAAGCAGCCTTCCCCGTTAGCGAGATAGCATTGTCTCACCGATTGGGAGACGATGACTGGGTTGACGAGTTGATATTCGATATATTGGCCATCTTCTTCCCCGGTTGGGTAATAGATGACGAGCATGCGTTTGTTGATACCGATCTGAGGCGCGGCTAAACCGACTCCTTCACGGACCGATGGATTCTTCTCACGGAAGGCTGGGTCTTGGGAATCTTTGAGGTATTGGCTCATCTCATCGAGGATGGCTTTGATCTCTTTGGACCTAGGATCTTCAACGGGAGCGCATCTGCTATGTAAGCTTTTGGCGGTGTCCTTAACGATTTTAAGCATGTGGATATTGTATCATGAAAGAGGAAAAATGCTTAAAATAAGCATATGAACATTTCCCTAAGCAAGTCATTGGATGGTCTCAAGAGTGCCATCGAGCAGGATGAGAGGGTCATCAGACTCAACGAATTAGAGAAGAAACTCTATGAGGATCCTTCCCTTTTAGAACTCGTCAAAAAGAAAGATGACCTCGAGAGGGAATATAGTTCCATCCTTTCCTACAAGGACAAGAATAGCGAAGAGGCCATGAAGGTCGCCAAAGCCCTCCATGAAGCGAAAGCGGAACTCGATTCCTATCCTCTTGCGAAGGAATACACCGAGGCCTTCATCAAGGTCAGAGACCTCTACATGGAGATCGATGACATCATCTTCGGACCTTATAGGAAGAAGACCCTTTCGAGCGAAGCAAAATGATTAAAGTTGTCAGTGGCAAATATAGGACAAGGAACTTAGAGGTTCCGCCTCACTTAGAGGTCCCAAGCAAATCCGTCGTCCGCACAGGGATGATGAACGCTTTGAGCATGGACCTTCCTGGCTCAGTTTGCCTTGATCTTTTCGCTGGCTCTGGAGCCCTTGGGATCGAGGCGCTTTCTAGGGGCGCAAAGTTCTGCTATTTCTGTGACTTAGATGGCACCTCAGTTGAGGTCATCAAGAAGAACCTAAGCACACTCAAAGAAACGAACGCGAAGGTAATCCATAGCGATTTTGCAGGGGTTTTGAATAATTTTGCTGACAAATATGACATCGTTTTCCTTGATCCGCCATATGCGATGAAAGATGTCTACAAAGACGTTCCTCGCTTCCTCATCGAGAAGGATAGGCTCACCAAAAACGGGGTAGTGGTCCTTGAGTATGAAGGCGAAGTTGAGGCACCAAAAGAACTATTCTCCCGCTTTAGGGAGTATCATTATGGCAGGACCAAGGTAATGATCCTTTGGAGGTAATTATGAGAAAAGCCGTATACGCTGGTTCATTCGACCCAATCACCAATGGCCACTTGGAGGTTCTCAAAAGGTCTTTGAAGATCTTTGACCAGGTTTATCTCCTTTTAGCCGTCAACCCAAAGAAGAGCGGCGCTTTCACGACCGAAGAGAGACTTGAGATGATGAGGGAAGCCGTCAAGGATATGCCTAACGTCATCGTCGATTATTACGATGGCCTTACCGTCGACTATTGCAAGAAGGTCGGCGCCCCATCGATTATCAGAGGCTTGCGTGCCGTCACCGATTTCGAATATGAGTTCCAGCTTGCCGCTGCGAATGAATTCGCCGCACCTGATGTCGATATGGTCTTCTTCATGGCCAGAAAAGAAGAGAACTTCGTCTCCTCTAGCTCCGTCCTTGAATTGAGAAAAGGCGGGGTGGATGTCTCTTCCCTTGTCCCTCCAACCGTCATCAAGATGTTTGAGAAGAAGGGCTTATAACCCTTTCCTTATATATAAAAGAAAAACGAGGTCGTGATTGGCCTCGTTTTTGATTTGCTTTTGATTAGCGAGCGACGCGGTATTCCTTCTTGGAAGTGCTGGTGTAGCTGTTGTTGTTGTTATATGGATCAAGGTGGTTCCACATATTGAGAAGGTTCTTGGCCTTTTCGTTAGCGGTTGAACCAGTGCTCGAGAAGGAGACTTCGGATAACCCGGCTCTTCCATCGGCGATGGCTTCAAGGGTGAAGTCGCAAAGGCAGACGGTTGGGACTGGGAAGTCGCTGTCAGCAGAGCTGATGGCGAAGTGGTTGAACTTATCCTCAGACATGGAGCTGTTGATGACCATTGGCATGTGCTCATAGAGCCATGGGCCGGCAACGTTGAATAAGTCGGTGTAGTTGATGAGGTAACGCTTCCAAGCGGTGGTCTGGGCTGGGTTCTTTTCGAACTCGCTGTCGTTGGAAGATTCTTCGGAGGAGTTGATGACGTGGAGTCTGAACTTGAGGTCAGAGATATCGTTGGCCTTTAAACCGAAGGACTGGTTGTTCCAGTTGTCGCTAAGGAATTTGAAGCCTTCTTCGAATTCGGAAGCGGCGTTGTTGTCATCAGCCATGTAAACGAGATAGAACTTCTCGCCATAGTCTTTGATGATGTCGGCGTAGTTTGCGCTCTGGATGGCTTCGAGTTCGGCTTTGGATTTCTTGGAGTTGTCTTCATTGGTGTAGGCAACGGCATTGGCCTTTTCGATAGCACCGGTGATGGCATCGGCTTTGGAGATGGTGGCATCAGCGGTATCCTCGCCTTCGAGGGAAAGCTGGTAGGAGCTATAGAAGGCGCCTTTGCCTGATTGGTTCCAGCTCGCAGCCCATTCAGTGATGTATGGGATAGAGAAGATGACAGCGAAGATGGCACCGACGATAAGAAGCGGTTGAACCCAGGCAGTCTCTTTAATCCAGCGCCAGATTCTGACGAAGAAAGCGCCGATGGATTTTAAGATGATCATTAGTATATATCCTCCGGGAAAGTGACCTGTTTCCTAGAAACAGCGTATAAATCATACCATTGTGACCCTCGGACGGCAACACTAGGATTATTTTTATTAAAAAAATAAGGAACCACCGAATAAAATAAGTCAAAAAGCTCTTTATGCCCCGTGTATGCGTACCAGTTGTTTATTAACGAATTATTAACGAAAATTTTCCAAAAATCCCCTGCAAAAACGCATTATTTTTTGTTTTGAAAAACTTTCTTTCGAAACCAGTTGAGAAAAGGGTTTTATATTCTATAATTACGGCGAGATGGGAAAACTCAAAAGCAAAGTAAACGAATTAAAGAGCGAGTTCAATGACTGGCTCTACGATCATCATAAAACCAAGGCCTCAATCGGTTATGTTTTAGCCATTCTTCTTTCAACCGTGAGCGCGCTCACCTTCGCCGTCGGCTTCAACACCTTCATGGATCTTGGAGTTGCGGTGGG
>CADBDO010000044.1:6675-7593 GCA_902793515.1 uncultured Erysipelotrichaceae bacterium
CAGGTCATCACCCTCATCTGCGAGTTATGCGGATGGAAGACCGTTGCCGAAGGCGGCACCCTCGATGAGCATACCGCTTACGCTATTCTCTACTTCGTCCTCAATGTCCCTCTTCTCTTCGTTGCCTGGTTTGGCATCGGAAAGAGGTTCTCGATCATGACTCTCGTCAATGTCGTCGAGACTTCTATCTTCATTAGAATCTTCACCGTCACCAACATCCCGTTCCTCAAACTCATCGCTGACTTCACCGTTGATAATGGTGGCATGTTATCGAGGGCCCTCTTTGGCGGCGTTTGTACGGGCCTATCGTCCGCTCTCGCTTATAAAGGCGACTTCTCCGCTGGCGGTGTCGATATCATCGCTTACTACATCGGCCTTAAGAAGAAGACCCTTGTCGGCAGCTATGCTGTCATCCTAAACGGTGCGACACTCCTCGTCTTCATCCTCCTCTCAATCACCAAGGCAGGCTGGAGCGATGCCAACACGGCCGCAAGTTATGTCGTCGGCGCCTTCTACACCGCGATTTATCTCTTCGTCACCAAGCTTGTTGTCGATGCAATCAACACCCGCAACAAGAAAGTCAAAGTCGAAGTTATTACTTCGAAAGAGGCTCTTGGCGATGTCCTCATTGAGAGCTTCCCTCACGCCGCAACAAAACTCCAAGGCAAAGGCGTCTATAGCGGAAAAGAGAAATTCGTCTTCATCATGGTTATCTCTTCTGACGAGCTTAACGCCGTCATGAGACTCATCCAGAGAGAAGACAATGAAAGCTTCGTCGAAGTCATGCCTCTCATAAACGTGGCAGGGCGATTCTTCACGAAACCAATCAAATAAAAAAAGGAGCTGTTCAACGCAGCTCCTATTTTTTAAATCAAAGATTTATTTTCTCTTCTTTTTTCCTTTTCCGCCGAAGAGATC
>CADBDO010000045.1 GCA_902793515.1 uncultured Erysipelotrichaceae bacterium
CCCTCGAATCAGTTGATTATCTTTATAAGGGAGGACGCTGCAACGCTCTTGCGATGCTTGGCGCCAACCTCCTTAAGCTCCGCC
Organism: uncultured Erysipelotrichaceae bacterium; assembly: GCA_902793515.1. Taxonomy (GTDB): domain Bacteria; phylum Bacillota_I; class Bacilli_A; order RFN20; family CAG-826; genus UBA4951. Next base: position 85 of record CADBDO010000045.1, read on the forward strand.
CTCAGATCCTCTTAAGCAACGGCACGATGGTCTGTGGCAAGAAGTTCCGCGGCAAGAAAGAGAAATGGGTCTTCGATTATTTGGAGGAGACCTTAACCGCCAATAAGAACATGGATCTTACCCGCGTCTTCGTTGCCTATACCGAGATTGATCAAGAACTATTAGACAAAGCCTGCGCCCGTCTAAAAGAGTTTGGCTTCAAGGAAATCATCCTTCACGAAGCGATGGGAACGGTCTCCTGCCATGCTGGCCCAGGAACATTCGGCATCTTCTTCTATAACGACAAATAAAAAAACAAAAAATCCGTGGCAGAACCGCCACGGATTATTTTTTTGTCGGTGTTTTTAGAAACCAGGTTTTCCAAGAAGATGGAACATGTTCTTCTTGTAGATTTCGACGCCTGGCTGGTTGAATGGGTTGACCTCGTTGAGGTAGGCGCTCATCGCGCAAGCTCTCTCGAAGAAGTAGAAGAGATAGCCGAGGTTGAATGGGTTCATTTCCTCTAACTCAAGGACGACGTTGTTGTTGCCACCTTCTTCGGTATGGGCTTTGATGGTTCCTTCGAAGGCTTTGTCCTGGATGCTTCCAAGGGTTCTTCCTTCAAGGTAATTAAGTCCATCGAGATTATCTTCGTCATGAGGGACTTTCACTTCGTGACGGTGCTTTCCTAAATATAGAGTGGTCTCGAAGAAGACTGGGCTGCCATCCTGGATGAACTGACCAAGGGAATGGAGGTCAGTGGAGAAGGTCGCGCTATCTGGGAGAAGGCCTTTCTTTTCTTTGCCTTCGCTTTCGCCATAAAGCTGTTTCCACCATTCGCCGATCTGGACGAAACTTGGGACATAGGTGATGAACATCTCAACGGCTTTCTTGTAGTGGGCCCACATCTCATGGCGGATGACGGCGTATTTGTAGCACTCATTGACCTTAAGGTCTGGGTTTGAGGCGTCTTCTCTAGCTTTAGCGGATCCTTTAAGGGTGGCTTCTGGATCGATGCCGGCGCAGGCGATTGGGAAGAGGCCGACAGCGGTCTGGACGGAATAACGGCCACCGATATCATCTGGAAGGACGAAACGGACATAGCCTTCTTTCTTGCAAAGCTCTAAGAGCGCGCCTTTATTGGCGTCGGTGGTGGCGAAGATGGATTTTCTAGCAAACTCAACGCCGTCTCTCTTTTCGAGATATTCCTTAAGGAGACGAAAGGCCACGGAAGTCTCGGTGGTGGTTCCGCTCTTGGAGATGACGTTGATGGCGAACTTCTTGTCCTTGAGGTATTCAAGGCATTCGGCAACATAAGTTGGATCAAAGGTCTGACCCATGAAGAGAATCTCTGGTTTGCCTTTGAGGATGGTTCCGTTGATGGCTTCGATCGCAGCGCGGGCGCCAAGGTAAGAGCCGCCGATGCCGCAGACGATGAGGACGTCATAGTTCTCACGGACGTATTTGGACCATTTCTTGATCTGCTCAAGCTCTTCTTTGTTATAGGTCTCTGGGTAATCGACCCAGCCAAGGAAGTCGTTTCCGGCTCCGGTCTTATTGATGATGGCTTTGTGGATCTCGTTCACGCTTTCTTGATAAGCGGCGAAGTCGACCTTGTCCACGAGATGGTCGGTAAGTGTTTTGATGATCATTTTTGATCCTCCTCTGTTTCGTTCTTAATCCATTCTGGAAGCATCTTTTCGAGGGCTTCGAAAGAGACTTTGTCGAGTGGGATTGGCTCCTTCTTAAGGGATTCTCTCTTCTCTTCTGGGGAGAGGGCTTTGGCGCTTACGCGCATGAAGTTCTTCTTCTCGTCGTAGTCGATGACTTTGACTTTGTAGATATTTCCGGCTTGGACGAAGCTCGTGAAGTTGCGGACATAGGAGTTCGTGAGCTCAGAAATATGAAGCAAGCCAGTCTCGTTGTTGTCAAAAAGAAGGATGGCGTATTTTGGGTAGATCTTGACGACGGTGCCTTCTAAGATGTCGCCTTTTTTGCTGTGTTCGATCATTTCTTCTTTTTCCTCGATTGCTCAAATATCTTTAGGTCGTTCTCATTCGTGATCTTGTAGTTTGATGGGTCGCCGTTAACGATGGTCGCCTTTGTTCCTGTCGCTTTGGTGACAAGAGAGCCTTCATCGGTGTATGAACCAGCGTCCTCGGTTCTAAGGAATGACGAATAGAGAAGGGCATATGAGAAAGTCTGTGGGGTTTGGAGTCTGACGACGCTAGACCTATCGACGTACATATCGATTGCGCCGTCTTTGATGAGGGCCATGGAGTCGTCCGCTTTGATGGCGGTGACGGCCGCTTGGCTCTTAGTCGCTTCGAAGATATTTCTCGAAACCATATCCTCGGTGACGTTAGGTCTATCGGCATCGTGAACAAGGATGAGCGAATGTGGATTGACCCTGTTTTCTCTAAGGAACCAGATTGCGTTTTTGCAGGACAATTCTCTTTCCTCGGCGCCTTCAACAATGGCGTGTGGTTTCTTGTTTAAGCCAGTTTTGCGGAGGATTTCTTCAGTTTTCTCTTTGAATCTCTTCGGAACGACATAGATCATGAAGTCGATCGAACGGGATTCGGAAAGGGTCTTCGCCGCGTACACAAAAAGCTCTTGGCCAGCGACCACCATGTATTGTTTTGGGGTTTCGACGTTGAGCCTAAGACCTTTGCCGCCCATAAGGAGGACGGCGTAGTTATGTGTGGAGGTGAAATCGAAGACCATTTAGTCGTTATTCTCCTTGTAGGCTTTTCCTTTTTTCTTGAGCGATTCGTTGATGGCGACGCCTTCGATGATAAGGCGCATGATCGAATCGAGTTCTTTTCCTTTGCGGTAATCGGCAGGGGCAACATAGTTGACGCGACCATCGTAATAAAGCTTGTCGACCTTGTCTTCTTGTCCCTCAGGATAGACGGCGATTGAGTGGCCGCCTTTCTCTTTGGCGGTGATCATCGCAGGGATATCGGTAAGTCCATCGCCGATATAAACGATATTGGTGGATGGAACTCTCTTATTTGGGTTCTTCTCGTTGACGCCGACATCATCATTAACGTCGAGCGCGCCTTTCGATACACGGTAGAAATACTGGGTCTTCATCGTGTAGTTGATGACGCGCTTTAGCCAGATCGGCTCATCGTTTTCATCGAAGAGGAATTCGCAGCCATAGACCTTCTTGAAGTATTTGTAGATGGAGCAGCCTTCGACGATCTCTGTGTTGCCAGAGGAGACAAGATAATGCTCAACCTCGACGCCGTTTTCCTCGCCGAATTTGTTGATTCTCTCAAACCATTCCTCAACGCCAGGCCAGAACTTGATGTCCTTGCCTTGCTTGCGAAGGAAAGAACGGGTCATCTTGATTCCGCGTTTCTGGCATTCCTCCATCATCGTGCGGAGATAGCCAAGTGTTTTTTCGCATCCGGTTTTATCGGAGAATTCTTTGGTTTTCGCCCAAAACTGTTCAGGGGTCAAGCCTAAAGAAGGGATGAAGGAGAAGCTCTGCATGTCGCTTGTCGCCAAGGTTGCATCAAAGTCATAGAGGATCGCTACAATCGGTTTGCTCATCTTTATTCCTCGCTGTTTATTCAAAGTATATTACTTTGCGCTTCTCTTCTCAATTTGCAGCGCGAAGAATTTTGCTAAACGCAAAAATGCCAAATTTGAAAATGGGGCAGGGGGACTTTAGAATATTACGGCATGGAATGGTGGCAATTACTTCTTTACATTCTCTCGATCATCATCCTCATTTGGCTTGCCCTTTTGGTGATCGACATCACTAACGTCCTTAGCTTCAAAGGCAAACTCGAGAAGAGGACCGTCGCTTTCAGCGTCCTTTTCATCGAGAAGAAAGATATCCTTTTGACCATCTACGCCATGTTCGATGAGAAGAAGGCAGAATTCTCCTCTTCGCTAAACAAAGCCGCCGCCCAAGTCAGATGGATGAAGCTTGAGTCCATGAAGGGCGAAGATATCGAAAATAATGTGGTTTTGCTGAATGATTTTGAAAAAAGGCTCGCTCTTTTGGGCCACAAATACCCTATCTTTGAAGGGGATAAAGACTACGAAATCTATTGGACGACCTTAGAAGATCTCAACGCCAATTACAGAAGAAACGTCGCCAACTATAACAGTGAAGTCCTCGGTTACGAATACTGGAGGCGCTTCATCATTTTCCGTCCGCTCACTTATCTCTTTGGTTTCAGAGAGAGGAAACGTCTCAATTAGAAGTGCATCTCATAATCGACTAAGCCATCATAGAAGTCTTTTTCGTGACTGACGATGATGACTGAGCCTGGATATTTCTCAATCGCTTCGAAGAGCGAATCTTTTGCTGACTGATCAAGGTGGTTGGTTGGCTCGTCAAAGACGAGGAAGTTGCTCTTTTTCAAACTCATCAAAGCGAACCTAGCTTTAGTGACCTCTCCGCCAGAGAGTTCTTTCATCGGTCTCATGGCAAGCTCTTTCCTAACGCCTGTCGCGCCTAATGCGGTGCGTACCTGCGTGTTAGTGAGGCCTGGATATTGGTTATGGATGTAATCGAATGGGCTAAGCGACATATCAATCACCTCATCTTGGTTGAAGTAATTGACGACGATGCCGTCTAACCAGTTATATTCGCCTCCAAGAGAAGGAATCTTCCCAAGGATCGTTCTTAAGAACGTCGTTTTGCCGACGCCGTTTTGTCCGAGGATGGCGATTTTCTCTCCTTCTTTCAATATGAAAGAGATTGGATCGAGAAGAGGTTTGCCATATCCGATCTCAAGGTTCTCAACGATGAGAGGCTTTTGCCCTACTGGATGCGTATATGGGAAAGAGAAATGAACTTTGATGACGGATTTGCCTGGGGCTTCCATAACATCAAGGTGAGCGAGTCTAGCTCTTCTAGATTTAGCGGCTCTAGAGGATGTCGCTCTGACAATATGCCTAGCGATGAAGTCTTCCTCTTTCTTGATGTATCTTTGTTGAGCGTTGTAGTTCTTCTCGTATTGCTCTCTGTCGAGTTCATGTTGCTCAAGATAATGCTCGAAGGTTCCTTTGTATCTTGTGACGGTCTGATTCTCTAAGCAGAAGACGACTGTGGCGATTCTCTTTAAGAATTGTTGGTCGTGGCTCACGACGAGGAAGGCTTTTGGATATGAGATGAGGTATCTGGCTAGCCAATCAACCTGCGTGGCATCAAGGAAGTTCGTAGGCTCGTCCATGATGAGGAAGTCCTTTTCCTCAAGAAGCATTTTGGCGAGATAGGCTTTCTCTCTTTGGCCGCTGGAAAGCTTGGCTAAAGGGGCCTCAAGATTCTCTTTGAGGAAGCCTAAACCATCGGTGAGCTTTCCGACTTTTTCTTGGAGGGCGTAGAACCCTCTTTCATTGAGTTCCGTTTGAATTCGATCGGCTTTTGCCAGTAATTTTTCGAAATTTGCCCCATCTAATGCGCTTTGTTCATAGAGCTCATTCATTCTCTTTTCTTTCTCAAAAAGATCTTCATAGACGCCATAGAGGTACTGATGGACAGGCATATCTTGGGCGACCTTGAGTTGTTGGTCGAGATAGGAATGGGTGACCCCGCTTTCCCAAATGACTTGGCCTTTGTCGGCTTTGAGTTCACCGACGATGATATTCAAAATCGTGGTCTTGCCTGAGCCATTGCTTCCGACGAGGCAGCAATGCTCTCCGCTATTGACCTTGAAAGAGACTTTCTTGTAGAGCTCTTTGTCGCTGTAATTGAATTCGATGTCCTTTAGTTCGACGAGTGCCATGATGACAAATATACCATAGGGGGATAACAAAAAAAGTGCTTAAGCACTTATTTGTTCTTTGAACGGATGGCCTTTATCCTTTCTTTCCACCTCTTCTTCAAATCCTCGAATCGTTCATCCGCGGATTCTTTGATGGCCTTAAGCTGAGTGGCCAAATGGATTGAATAGGCGAAATCGACTGCCATCGCGCCGATGACGATGCCGATGAAATACGTATAGATGAGGTTATCGCTTAGCCAGCTGATGCCCTCAACGAGGATTGGGTTCAAAAGGAAATAATAAAGCGAACCAACTGCCAGCCAGGCAAGAGAGAAGATCGGGCAGATGATTCCCATGATGTTTCCTTTGCGGTTCGAATAATCCCATAACTTGACTCCGAAACCTTTTATGAAGATCAAACCGGCGATGAATTCGACTAAGGTCATCGCAACACCGATCAAGAGGATGCGGACAATGACGTCAACGATCACATTGGGTATTCCTAGAGGAATGTTGCTAATTCCATATAGGAAAGCGACCCCGAATCCATAAATAGGCAAATAAGGTCCGGTTAAGAAACCCGGGTTCATCCATTTCTTTTGGGAGACAAACCTGCGGAAGAAGAGCTCAAGCACCCAACCAAAAAGTGAACCGATGACGAATAATGTTGAAAGGATAACGATGTGTTTCATAGTCTATCTTCAAAAATCCCTGTCAAAACTATTATAAATCCTTAAAAAGAAAAAAGTTCGACAACGATCTGTCGAA
>CADBDO010000046.1 GCA_902793515.1 uncultured Erysipelotrichaceae bacterium
GATATGACCGTGAAAGCGACGACGCTCATGGTTTTTGCTTCCTCAATAGACACAAATTCCGGGGCGAAGATGGCGGCCAAATAAATAGTGGCAACACATAAGACCTCAGCTATTCCGCCAGGGATTGTATGTGACATAACGCCTTCCATAAACCCGCCTTTGAGCCTCTTTGATGCAGGCTGAAGCGCGAGGAAGAATCCGCCGGCGCCGATGGAAACAATTTCCCAAATAAGCATATTTCTGGTTTCGAATGGGTAGCTTGGTCCGCCAGCAAGCATGGACATTAAGAAGATGAAGCTGACGATGATCGCAAACATGTTTTTGATAAGGAAGAGCGAAGCGGTTCTCTGGAGGTTATTAATGACGCGGCGTCCTTCGGCAACAACATCAGGGAGCTTGGAGAAGTCATTATCGACGGAGATCATATGGGCGCTGCTCTTAGCTGCGCTTGATCCTGAGGCCATAGCGATGGAGCAATCTGCGCTCTTAAGGGCGAGAATGTCGTTAACACCATCACCGGTCATAGCAACTTTATGGCCTTGCGCCTGCATGGCTTTAACTAATAAGGATTTCTGCTCAGGCGTAACGCGTCCGAAGACAGAATACTTGCTGACGATTTCTGGAATCTGAGAATCCTCAACGGTCTGCATATTCACATAACTGTCCGCGTTTTCTACTCCAACGCGTTTGGCAATCTCTTTGACAGTGATTGGATCATCACCAGAGATGATCTTGATATCGACGCCGTTATTCTTGAACCATTCGATGTTCGCTTTGGCGTCTGGTTTGATTGTGTCGGTGATTCCTAAAATACCAATTAATTCAAGTTTTGCTGGCAATTTTTCGTTTTTGATAGGCTTTTGGCTCCAATAAACAGCAAGGACGCGGTAGCCAAGACCCATAAGTTCATGGATCTTGTTGACCACGAAATCCTTTTCCATGGAATCAACAAAACCATAGGCTCCGATAACGAATGTTCCTTCTTCTCCGAAGGTTGCCGCGCTGTATTTCTTCTCTGAATCAAAAGCAAGGGCTTCAGTCGCTTCAACCTCTAAAGGATTAAAGGCAGCGGCGATAGCTTTGGCGGTGGCGTTTTGATCGCCAGTGGCCTTAACGATGCTGGCGATATAGGAGCCAAGTGTCTCGTCGCTATAGTTAGTGCTGTAGTTGTAGAGGGTTTCGACGCCGAGGTTTCCATCCGTTAGAGTGCCTGTTTTATCGAAGCAAATAGTGTCGACTCTAGCGAGCATCTCAATGCAGTAAAGCTCTTGGACGTTCATGTGTTTGTTGGCGAGGTTAAGAACGCCAACGGTTAAAGTTAACGAAGTTAAAAGGTATAAGCCGGCCGGGATCATGGCGACTAAAGAACCAGACAAGTTCTTTGCGAGTTCCTGGAAATCTTCGAAAGTGATGTTCCAATTAAGCTTCGCGGCCCAAACAAGAGTCATCGTAAGGCCCATGATTACGGCGATTGTGCCGGTTACGTAGAAGATATTGAGGGTTGAGCGCTTGATTTCGCTCTTTGGTCTGTTGAACTTCTTGGCCTCGTCTTGGAGACCTTCTGCATAGTTGGCAATACCAACGGTCGTGACTCTAACGTAGGCTTTTCCGGATACTACAACAGTTCCCGAAAGGACCCTGTCTCCAGGGGCTTTGTTGATCTTTTCGGCTTCGCCTGTAACCAAGGACTCGTCAACCGACACGGTTCCTTCAATCAAAACGCCGTCTGTTGCGATTTGATCTCCGGTTTGATAAATGACGATGTCATGGAGAACGATCTTCTCCATTTCGATATCGACTTCTTCACCGTTTCTGACGCCACGAACCTTAGGGTCGGTGATAAGCTTAAGCTTATCAACCGCAAGCCTAGCTCTGATGTCGGAGACGACGCCAATGATGACATTACTAACGACTGGGATTAAGAAAAGGAAGTTCGAAAAAGCCAGTTTGGCGTTCGCCATCAAGACGACGATGATGATGTAGATGAAGTTAAAGAACGTGAAAACGTTGTCCAAAAGAATCTGCCAAATGGATTTGGTAACCTTCTTCTGGGTCTTATTAACGAAGCCTTGTTTCTTTCTGAGCTCAACTTCTTCGGTTGAGAGGCCTTCGTGTGGACCTTTCTCTATGTATTCTGCTTTCTGAATTAAATTAATTAATTCATCTCTTCTTTTGGACATAGCCTTGAAAGTATAGCATTAAAAAGCTCGCTTTTTATCGGTTTTTAGAAAGAATTTTTAGTCAAAGTACAAAAACTTAGAAGTTGTCGCAACAAAAAGAACTATTTTCTTTTTGAGGCGAAGAAGTCCTTAAGAAGAGCATCGCACTCCTCTTTTAGGATGTCCCCATAAACGAGAGGTCTTTCGTGGCTGCATGGCGAATCAAAGACGAAATAGTTAGAAACGATCGCGCCGTCTTTCTCGTCTCTAGATCCGAAAACGACCTTAGAAACGCGGCTTTGGAGAATCGCACCGGAACACATAAGGCATGGTTCTAATGTGACATACAACGTGGCGCCGTCTAGTCTCCAGTTGCCTAAAGTCTTTTCTGCGTCTTTGATGGCCTCGATCTCGGCGTGTGAGGATATATCAAATTTGGACTCGCGTTTGTTAAAGCCTTTGCCGATGATTTTATCGTTCAAAACAACAACGGCGCCAACTGGAATTTCTCCAGCAAAACCTGCTTCTTTTGCAAGTTCGTAGGCAATTTTCATGTAATCCAAATCAGTCATATAAGAGGATAAAACCACCGCACAGGGGACCCTAACTTATGGCTGCTACCTTCCGGTCCTGACCAGGTTCGAGAGGCTCTCCTCGCGATGGCTCATATATTATAGGGAAGGAGAGACATATAAAAAAGAGGGACCTTTTTAGGCCCCTCATTTTGTTTTGTCTTTATTTCTTAATAGGTTTAAGGACAGAGATACCACCCATGAATGGACGGAGAACCTCAGGAATGACAACCGATCCGTCAGCCTGCTGATTCTGTTCAAGGAGAGCAGGGAAGATACGGGAGGTGGCTAAGCCAGAACCGTTAAGGGTGTGGCAGAAGTGCATCTTGCCTTCCTTATCCTTATATCTGATCATGCCGCGTCTGGCCTGGTAATCCCTGGCATTAGAAACGCTCGAGACTTCCTTGTAGATCTTCATGGATGGGATCCAAACCTCGATATCGTAGGTTCTAGCCATGGAGTGGGAGCAATCGCCAGCGGCGAGTTTATCAAGCTGGTAGCAAAGACCAAGTCCTTCGACTAAGGCTTGGGCTTTCTTAACGAGCTCATCGAAGGCTTTATCGGAGCCATCGTCGGTGGTGTATTGGACCATTTCAACTTTGTTGAACTGGTAGCCACGGATCATGCCTCTTTCTTCGGTACGATAGGAGCCAGCTTCCTTACGGTAGCATGGGGTATAAGCGAAATATTTCTTTGGAAGATCGTCTTCGGAGAGGACTTCGTCTCTGTGAAGATTCACAAGAGCGGTCTCAGCGGTTGGAAGAATGAACTTCTTTGGTTCAGTTCCTTCAAGCCAGAAGACATCCTCTTTGAATTTTGGGAACTGACCGGCGGTGTAGCCGCTTTGTTCGTTAAGGATGTGTGGAGGGAGGATCATCTCATAGCCATCGGCAAGGTGGCAAGAGATGAAGTAGTTAACAAGAGCCCATTCTAAACGAGCGCCCAAGTTGGTGTAGACCCAGGTTCCGGTGCCAGAGATCTTGGCGCCTCTCTTGTAGTCGATTAAGCCAAGGGATTCGGCGAGTTCAACGTGATCTTTTGGAGTGAAACCATCGAAAGTTGGCTCTTTTCCAAAATGATAGAAAGGTTTGTTGTTCTCTTTTCCGCCAGCGACTAAATCGTCATCTGGAAGGTTTGGAAGGACTTCGATCTGGGCTTTGATTTCCTTTTCGATTTCATCAAGCTCGGTCTCTTTGTCTTTGTTCTCGGCAGCGAGGGCTTTGACCTTAGCGAATAAGGCTTGGACGTCTCCGCCTTCTTTCTTAACTTGAGGGACAGATTTGGATAAACGGTTCTGTTCGGCTTTGTTGGCCTCAACTTCTTTTAGAAGTTCCCTTCTTTTGACGAACATCTTAAGAAGCGGTTCTGGATCAAAGTCCCAGAGCTTCTTTTTAAGAGCCTCTTTGACATACTCAGGCTTGCTTTCGATAAGCTTGGCATCAATCATTTTTGATTTTCCTCCATCTTTTTTATTAAGGACTCATACAGTCCTTTGAGTTTTTCTCCTAAGACGCTTAGGGAGTTCTCCCTAGCCATCTTGTACCCCTGCATTATAATCGCGTTGTCTTTCGAAGTGGACAACGAATCAATGGTTTTCGCGGCTTCCGTGACATCGGACGGGGCATAGCAGTTGATTCCGCCTTGAAGAATGCCGCTTCCTCTTGTCTTTCCAATATGGACAATTGGGACCTTAACAGCCATCGCTTCGAGCTCCTCAACAGGTTGCGAGATTGATTCACCGTATTCGATGAAGCAGGTCGCTCCGCTGATGCCGCTGCGGTAAACGTCATCTTCGGTAACTCCGCAGAAACGGAGGTTGCTCGGCGATTGTTTGTTGAGCTTTTTGAGCCCTCCTTCACCGATCTTACTCGTTGAGCCAAAGAAGAAGAAAATCATATTTGGCGTGAGTTCTGCAAGGAATTTTGCTTTTTCGATGGACTTTTTGTCATCTAAATCACCCACCGAAATCGCGTACTTCGCATCCCTTGGAAGCTTGAAGTACCTTGGGAAGATCTGGGCCTCAATTGGGTCGAGTTCCTCAAACCTAGCGAGGTTGACGCCAGGAGGAAGGACCTCAATGTTTTGGCTCTGGAATCCACACTGGAACAAAAGGTTTTTGGCTGAGAGGCTCGGTACCAGAATCAGATCAGCGTCATTAAGCATCTTGAGCGACTTTTGGGGGAGGCTATAGAAGTTCTCCGGGCTCCTTTCTAAGTAACGGCAGAAAGGATCGCTTTCGGCATATAAGGCGCTGACGACGACTGGGTAGCCTTCAGCTTTTGCTTCGTGCGCTTTCGCCTCGTCGATAGGCGATAAGAAATGACAGACGTCAGGTTCGGCGAAGATGCTTTCGACCCACTTGACGTTGTTGAGTTCGAGCGCGCCTTTGATGCTTTTTCTAAGACGCGTTCCCTCAAATATGTCATTTCGCGCCCCAGGGACGAAGCGCACTAAGATTTTCATGTTTATTCGACTTGGTCTGGAGTTGGGTTGTTCTCTGGAACGGCCTCTTCAGCGGTCTCCTCGGCTGGAGCCTCTTCCTCAAGCTCGGCCTCATCAATGTGAGGAACGATGGCGAAGGAAGCGACTTTGTTGCCTTTGTCGAGGTTGATGATCTTAACACCAACGGTGTTACGACCAGCGATATGAATCTGGGATAATGGCGTTCTGATAACGATACCTTTGTTGGTGATGACCATGAGGTCTTCGTCACCGTGGATGCAACGCATACCGGTAAGTTCGCCATTCTTGTCGTTGGTCTTGAGAGTTAAGACACCCTTAGCGCCTCTAGAGGTGCGGCGGTAGCCGTCATAGTGGCGGGTGGTTCCGTCTTCTTGTGGGACCTCGGTCTCTTCGGCGTAGCTGATCTTTCCGTAACCGAGGGTGGTTAAGACAAGGATCTTGTCGCCTTCGAGGGAGGTGGTGGCATCAACAAGGTGGGAGCCATCTTTGAGGTCCATACCGGTGACGCCGGCTGCGCTTCTGCCCATCGCACGAACTTGATCTTCGCTGAAGGAGCAGACTTTACCATTGCTGGAAGCAAGGCCAATAATCGCGTGGCCATCGGTCTTTTTGACGCAGAGGAGTTCATCGCCATCTCTGAGGGTAAGAGCCTTCTTACCGTTGCTATGGATGGATTCGAACTCGGCCATGGTGGTTCTCTTAACGACACCGTGGACGGTAACGAAGAAGAGGTAGTTCTCGGCGCCGTACTCGTCAGCTGGGACGATGGCGACGACCTTCTCTTCCTGGTCGAGGTTAAGGAGGTTGATGGCTGGCATGCCTTTGGAGTCTCTAGCTCCGTCTGGGATCATGTAGCCACGCATTCTGTAGACCTTACCGAAAGATGTGAAGAACATGATGTCGGTGTGGGTCTTGGTGTGGAGCATCAAGTGGACGGTGTCGCCACTGGTGGTGGTTAAGCCCTTAACGCCACGGCCGCCTCTGTTCTGGGTGCGGAAGGTCTGGTCGTTCATTCTCTTGACGTAGCCGTTCTTGGTGAGAACAACGATGATGTCTTCCTGTGGGAGGAGGTCTTCGTTCTCGATTGAAGCGGCTTCATCGGAGATTTGAGTCATACGTTCATCGCCGAAACGATCGCGGATCTGTAAGAGTTCTTCGATCATGAGGTCGACGATGTTCTTCTTGTCGCTAAGCAAGAAGTTGTAGTGTTCGATGTTCTTGACGAGTTCGGCGTGCTCGGCCTGGAGCTTCTCTTGCTCTAAGCCTTGGAGACGACGGAGGGTCATGGCTAAGATGGC
>CADBDO010000047.1 GCA_902793515.1 uncultured Erysipelotrichaceae bacterium
TTCCGTCAGAAATTCGTTAATGGCGCCCAGACTGAGCTTCCTGATCAATGGCTTTCGAATGGCTTCGTCTTCGAAGTCCGTCACCCAAAACACGCCGTCGAGGTCAAGTTCGGCGGAAGCGCTGAGACATACATGAAGGAAAACGGGGAATACGCCCTCCGCACCGTCAACGCGACCTGCGTCAGAGCTGTCCCATATGATGTCTCCGTCGTCGGCTATAGGAATGGAGTGGCCAACACCCTCCGCCTTTGGTCGGCTGAACCAAGCGAAGAGAACCTCCCAACCGAGATGAGCTTTAACGACTATCTCTCAACCCTTAAGGAACTCTCCTTCGGTCTTTATCCAGACGATTCGACAGAGAAAGGCAGAATGCTTAGGCTCCGTCAGCAGTATTTCCTCGTCTCCGCCGGACTTCAGTCCGTCATGAGAGGCGAATTTAGAAGATACAACACCCTCGACCATCTTGCCGAACACTATGTGTTCCAGCTCAATGACACCCACCCAATCCTCGCCATCCCTGAGATGATGAGACTCATGATGGATGAGTATGGCTATGGCTGGGATGAGGCTTGGGCGACCGTTCAGAAATCGATTGCCTACACCAACCACACCGTCATGCCTGAGGCCCTTGAGAAGTGGCCAGTCCATTACGTTCAGATGCTCGTCCCAAGGGTTTACATGATCATTGAGGAGATCAACCGTCGCTTTAACGCCTTCATGGCCGAGAAGGGAATCTCCTATGATAAGCAATACCAGATGAGCATCATCAGAGACGGTCAGATCCATATGACGAATATGGCCATCTACGCTGGTTTCAGCGTCAATGGCGTAGCCAAGATCCACACTGGCATCCTTAAGGAATACACCTTCAAGCACTTCTATGAGCTCTTCCCAGAGAAGTTCAACAACAAGACCAATGGCGTCACCCATCGCCGCTGGCTCTTAAATAGCAACGAAGAGCTTGCCGACCTCATCACCGAAAAGATCGGCGATTCCTGGATCAAACACCCAGAAGAGCTTGAGAAGTTCAAGAAATTCGACACCGACAAAGATGTCCAGAAACGCATCATGGACATCAAACATAAGAACAAGGTGAAGTTCGCCAAGTACGTCCAGGACAAGTACAACATCACCCTTGACCCAGACGCCATCTTCGATGTCCAAATCAAGAGACTTCACGCCTACAAACGTCAGCTCCTTAACCTTTTCCATATCATGCTCAATTATTTGAGAATCAAGGAAAACCCAAGCGGTTTCCATATGGAAAAGCATGTCTATGTCTTCGGTGCGAAGGCCGCTCCAAGCTACGAATACGCCAAGCGCATCATCGAGCTTATCCTCGCTGTCGCAGCGGTGGTCAACAACGACAAAGACGCGAACAAGTTCATGAAGATCATCTTCGTCGAGAACTATGGCGTCACTCTTGCTGAGAAGATCATCCCAGCCGCCGATGTCTCTGAGCAGATCTCGACCGCCGGCAAAGAAGCCTCTGGCACCTCAAACATGAAACTCATGATGAACGGTGCTATCACCCTTGGCACTCTCGACGGTGCGAATATTGAAATTGCCGACAGAGCCGGAAGAGAAAACGAGGTTATCTTTGGTCTTACCGCCGAAGAAGTTCAGAAGATCAACGATGAGCATTCCTATAACCCATGGGACATCTATAACGAAAACGAAGAAGTGAGAGCCGTCATGGATTCCCTCTTCAACGGTCCTTGGGCTTTAAGGGCGCATGACCGCTTCCGCCTCATCTTTGATGAGATCATGAATCATGGCGACCAGTACTTCATCCTCGCCGACTTCGACGCTTACGACAAAGCCTGCCAGAAAGTCGACGAATTCTATAAGGACAAAGAAAGATGGGCCAAAGCCGCGATCGATAACATCGCCATGAGCGGAGCCTTCTCTAGCGACCGCACCATCGAGGAATACAACCGCGACATCTGGCATCTTAGCCCTCTTGAGGTGAAATAACATGGAACTACACGAACTATATCTACTTCAGAAAGATCTCGACGCTGAGATCATGAGAAAGCACGAAGGCGTCGATTACCCTTCGACCAAAGAGAAAAGAACCCTCGCTCTTTTAGTGGAGCTTGGCGAATTCTCTAACGAGACGAGAACCTTCAAGTTCTGGTCCCTTAAAGGACCTTCCGCGAAGGAAATCGTCATGGACGAATATGCCGACGCCATCCATTTCTTCTTATCCTTAGGCCTTACCATCGGGCTTGATTCCTTCGAGCACACCTTTGGTGGAGAACCTTTCAAGAACCTCACCGAGGCCATCCTCGACGTCTATCAGAAAGTGGTGGAATTCTCTTACGATTACTCGAAAGAAAAGTATGGGAAAGCCTTCCACGCTTATCTCGACCTTTTACCACGTCTTGGCTACACTGGCGAAGACATGGTCGAAGCCTACAAAAAGAAACTTCAGGTCAATTACGTCAGACAAGAAACCCATTATTAATGAAAAGACTTTATCTCTTCCTCACGAGCCACGATATCGAGACCATCTCTTTTGAGAGATTCTTCCTCGATGTCTTTCCTGATGCCAAATTCAATTATTCAAGCACAAAGGAAGGCTATTTCGAGTCCGAGGAAGACAAAGTCTTTGAACTGAATCAAAAACTCTCCCTCAACCGTGAGATGCAAGTCTCTTTGGTGGTGGCGCATCGGGATTGGCCGCTAGAGAAGAAGCTCCTTCAAGAAGCGGTCGGCTTTTTCCCAAACCAATGCGTCTATCTCACCGATGTCATCATGAAGGAACTTACCTTTGGTAATTTCTCCTCAATCCCTCTTCTTAGCTCGGAATTCAGGCACGTCAACAAAGAGCTCATGTCGACCGCGGGAACCTTCCTTCGTTCAGGTTTAAATGGGCTTAGGACCGCCGATGCGGAAAACATCCATAGGAACACCTTCAATTACAGGCTCAATAGATTCATCGAAGTCACAGGCCTAGACATACGCGATTACCATAACGCGCTTCTTCTGGAGCTCTACTTCCAACTCGCCTCAAACGGACGATAAAAAAGGCCCCTTTACTTAGGGGTCTTTTGATTGAATGGCTTATTCGAGGATCTTCTTGGTTTGCCATATGGCTTTTTGCTGAAGGCTTTCTTTCCGCCGAAGGATTTCCTTGCTGGTTTTCCTTCTTTGAAACCGTCCTCTTTCTTTTTAAATGTGCGTTTTGCAGGGGATTTTGCTTTTTTGAATGGCTTTTTCTCGCCTTCTTCTTTCTTCACGAAAGGACGCTTGGCGACATGCTTGCTCTTTTGCATGCCTTTCTTTTTCTTCTCTTCTGGGACGAGGAAGTCGAGGGCGTCGGTGTCGGCGTAGACCTTAATGCCATCGGCGATGAGGGCTCTAGCGGTCAAGCCAAGTCCTTCGATCATGTTGTTCTTGAAGGAACCATCGTGGATCGTGCGGGAGCCACATGATGGGCTTCTATCCTTGAGGATGGCGATCTTGATTCCGAAGAAGTGGCAGAGGCTCACGGCCTTCTTCGCTCCTTCGATGTATTCTTTGGTGCGGTCTTTGCCAGATGCGGTAAGGACTGAGTTATTGACGATCTCGCAAGCTTCTCTTGGGATAGAGAGTCCGCCTTCGACCTCAGGGCAGAAAGGGACGATGTCATAATGTCTCTTGAGTCTTTCGATGAAAGGGAAGGGATTGTCTTTCCCGTCGAATCTGGTTTTCTGGCCGCAAAGGCAGGCGCTTACAAGGATCTTTTCCATACGTTAGGTAGTCTATTCCATTTGCTTCGAGTTTGCATTACTCAAAGTGCAGTGAATTATAAATTGTTTTATAATTGGGCACAATGAAAAAGAGACGATTCGCTGGCAGTTTGAACAAATATCAGATTGGGAATGAGTCTTTTGACGTTGAGATTAGGCTTTCTCCTTATCGGAGGACGACTTCCTTGACCCTAAGGAAGAATGGCTTTGTCTGCAACGCCCCAAAAGCCCTCCCGAGAGAAAAGATCGACTCTTTCATCGTTGCCTCGATCCCTAAGATCATGAAGAAGGTCAAAGCCAAGCCTCTCCCAATCGAAGGGGATGACCTCTATATCTACGGAAAGAAAGAGCACATCGATGGTTTCTCTACTTGGTCCAAGCCAAAAAGGAACAAATATCTCAAAGATATTCTTCTCCCGTATGTGACTGAGATGACACGTTTCTACTCAGAGAAGATGGGCATCAAAGAAGCTTATTCCGTGAAGTGCAGAGACTGCCGTTCCGTCTATGGCGTGAACCATCGGAAAACGGCATCGATCACCTATTCTTTGAACCTCGTCCATTATGACAAACACATCATCGATTCGGTCATTTGCCATGAACTTGTTCATTATTTTGTTTTGGGCCACAGCAAAAAATTCTATAAGATACTCTTAGGAGTTGTCCCTGATTACTGGGACAGCCGGAAAAAACTGATCAACAACGTCTATGCTTGAAAAGATAACCTCCCTCACAAACCCAAAGATCAAAAACGCCGCCAAAGCTCTAGATGCCAAAGGCGACTATTTCGTCGTTGAGGGTTTCCATATGGTTGAGATGGCCTTAAGCAAAGGCGTGGTGGAATCAATCTTCACAACGGGCAAGACCATGAAGACGAGTATCCCACAATATCTCATCACCGAACCAATTCTTAAAAAGATTACTTTTAGTAAAACCCCTGAAGGAATAGTGGCCCTTTGCAGAAAGAGCCTTCATTCCCCAATCAAGAACGGCCACGTTCTGTATCTAGAGAACGTCAGAGATCCAGGCAACCTCGGCACCCTTTTAAGATCCGCTTTAGCGTTCCATTTCTATGACGTCGTTCTCTCAAAAGGCTGCGCCGAAGTCTATTCGCCTAAGGTCCTTATGGCCTCGCAAGGCGCTATCTTCTACCTCAACGTCAGACAGAGTGAGAACGCCTCATCTTTAGATGATCTCAAAGAGCTCAAGAACAAAGGCTATCACATCCTTGGAACTGATTTAACCTCCTCAAAACCATTAAAATCCCTGCAAATCCCGTCTAAAATTGCTCTCTTGTTAGGAAACGAAGGCCAAGGTCTTTCTAAAGAAGCGATTGAATTCGCTGATCAAAACGTCCGCATCGAGATGGATGGGATCGACTCCCTCAATGTCGGTGTCGCCGGCGGCATCATCATGTATGAGGCCTCCCTCAAATGAAACACGCCAAGCTTTTGCCTTTGGCATTCCTTCTCTCCGTAGGAGGATGCGTTCCAGAAACCCCGGTCGAAGAATCTAGCGTCTCTACGTTCTCTGAGAGATGGTCCAGCGTCCGCAAAGAGGATTCCGAAGAGGTTTTCGGTTATTTGGAAAACGCACTCAAACCATTCACGGAAAGCGATAAGCTCGATTTCTATATCCAAGACACCGGCGATAAACCTCTCATCAAGGCCAAATTTCAAAGCGATGAGGACCTTTCCCTTTCCTCAAGCGAATCTTCCGCGGAGAAGATGAAAGACTATAACGTCGAGCTCTATGGTAGGTTCTTAAGCTCGATGAAGAACTGCACCAAAGATAGGGGATTCGATCTCTCGACCCAATTCGACATAAACAATTTGACCATCGTTTCTGACGGAGAAGAACTTGCTTCAATAAAGCAAACCTTATGGACGGATATCGCCGAAACCGAAAAAGAGGATGGCGAATATGAGCAGGGACTCTACCTCGACTTTCAGAAAGCCGCGATGAGCAGGATGCTCTTAGGGAAGCTTTTAGGAATTGATGGTGGCCTTTACGAGAAGAACTTCATCGACATTTCTGACGTTTATCCAGATCAGTTTGTGATGAGCGACATCCTAAAAAGCGCGCTTCCTTTATTCACGGACGCCATCAAAGAGGGATACAAAGATGGCAAGGTCGAATTAAGAAGAGTTGAGAAGAGACGCAAGTCTTGGGACTATGGTGTTTATAGGGTTTTAGTTTCAATCAATGACAAAGAAGACTATGCTTCTTTCCTCAAAGATATCGCTAAGGACGCTTTAGAGGATTCCTTGGTTTCCTCCGTTGCTTCCGACCTCATTAGTTCATATATCGACGATGCCTTCGAAGACATTGAGACCGTTGACGGTAGTTTCTATATCGATCTCGATTATGAATATCTCGATGGCATTAATTTCGATTTCAATATGACGATGAAGGAAAAAGAAACGACTTCTTCGGAAAGCGAAGAAACTTCTTCTAACTTCATTCTCAAATCCCTCTCGTTCAGTGGGGAAGGCTCTGGCGATTATGGCGAGAACGCATCCGACTTGTCCTATAGCGGAAGCCTCCTCAACCACGATGTTTGGAAGGAAATAGAACTATAAGGGGCCTTGTGCCTCTTTTCTTTTAAGAAAAAGGGAAATACAATTAATTGTTCGTTGAAGCGGAGTAGTACCATTCGCCGTCTGAGAACGGAGAGGAGACTCTCCCCGTCGTGGGTTATAGCCAAAAAGAGATGACACTCAATCGAGCGTTAAAGAGGGATGGTACCGCGCGGAAGCGCTCCTGACATCCTCTTTTTTATTTTTAGGAGGGACATAATGGAACCCAAAGAGCAGATTAAGGCCCTGGAAGCAAAAGCCTTAGAGGACCTTAAGAACGTGAATGACCTTGAAGGTCTTACGAACTTTAGAAACACCTATCTTGCCAAAAAGAGCGAGCTTTCCTCGCTTATGGGCAAGATGAAAGAAATACCAGCCGAGGAGAGAGGCGCTTTTGGCAAAGCGGTCAATGACGCGAGAGCCAACATCGAAAACGCCTTCAATGAGAAGAAAGAGGCCATTGAGCATAAGGCCCTCGAAGAGAAACTCAAGAAGGAAAGGATCGACCTCACCCTCCCAGGCAGAACCCACGCCTCAGGCAAGATGAACCCATGTTGGATCATCATCGATGAGATGTGCGACATCTTCGCCTCGATGGGATTTGACATCGTCGAAGGAAGAGACGTCGAGACCGATCACTTCAACTTCGAGCTCCTCAATGTCCCAAAAGACCATCCTGCCAGAGACATGCAGGACACTTTCTATATCGACGATTCCTTGCTTTTGAGAACCCAGACCTCCGCGGCCCAAGCCCACACCATGCTTGAGAACGAGGAGAAGAAACCGATCAAGATGATCTGCCCTGGCAAGTGCTTCAGAAGGGATGACGATGACGCCACCCATAGCCACCAGTTCGGACAGATCGAAGGCCTTGTCGTCGACAAAGGCATTTCCCTTGCCGACCTCAAAGGAACCTTAGAGCTCTTCGTCAAGAAGATGTTCGGAGAGAAGAGAGAAATCCGTCTCCGCTCATCATTCTTCCCGTTCACTGAGCCATCCGTCGAAGTCGATGTCTCTTGCGCCAAATGCGGTGGCAAGGGCTGCAACATGTGCAAAGGCACCGGTTGGATCGAAATCTTAGGCGCTGGCGAAGTTAATCCTGAGGTCCTCAGGATGTGCGGATATGACCCAGCCGTCTATAGCGGTTTCGCTTTCGGCGTCGGCGTCGAGCGTCTTGCGATGCTTAGATACGGCATCGATGACATCCGTAGGATCTACGCCAACGACATCCGCTTCTTAAAGGATTTCAGCGAGAAATAAGGGAGGGCAAAGAAAATGAAAGTATCACTCAATTGGCTTAAGTCATTCATCGATCTTGAAGGATATGCTCCTGAAGAGATCGCCTCCAAGCTCACCTTCGCCGGGGTTGAAGTCGACACCGTGAGCAAACTCGCCAGCGCGACTAACCTCGTCATCGGCGAAATCCTCACCTGCGTCGCCCATCCAGATAGCGATCACCTTCACGTCCTCAACGTTGATGAAGGAAAGAAATACGGCGTCCACCAGATCGTCTGCGGCGCCCCAAACGCGAGAGTCGGCCTCAAAGTCATCGTCGCTAGAGAAGGCGCGGTCCTTCCTGGCGGAACGATTGAGAAAGGCGTCATCCGCGGAGTCGAATCCGACGGCATGTGCTGCAGCTTAGCTGAGCTAGGCGTCGATAAGAAATTCCTTAGCGAGAAGCAAGTCGCGGGAATCGAGGAGCTTCCAAGCGATGCTCCAGTCGGGGAAGAGAACGTCCTTGCCTATTTAGGAATCGATGACGTCATCCTCGATCTTGACCTCCTTGCCAACAGACCTGACCTTTACGCGATGGAGAACGTCGCCCAAGAGGTCGGCGCCCTTCTTGAAAGAGAGGTCAAACTCCCTGAATACAAAGAATACGCCAAAGGCGAGAGCGATTTCGTCGTTGGTTCCATCACCGAGAAATGCAAGCAGTTTGGTGGACGCGAAATCAAAGGCGTCGTCACCAAGCCTTCCCCAAAATGGATGAGTGAGATTCTCACCTCCATGGGCGTCCGTTCGATCAACAACGTCGTCGACATCGGCAACTTCGTCATGCTTCTCACCGGTCAGCCAATCAACATGTATGACGCTGACAAGCTCCCAAAGAGAGAGCTCATCGTGAGAGAGGACTTCGAAGGCGAATATGTCGCGATGGACGAGAAATCCTACCCTCTCATTAGCGGCGACCTCGTCGTCTCTAGCGACAAAGTCCCGATGTGCCTTGCCGGCATCATGACCTCCAAGGCCTGCGCCGTCACCGAAGAAACCAAGAACGTCATCATCGAGGTCGCTAACTTCAATGGTGCCTCAATCCGTCACACTTCCAACAGACTTGGCCTTGCTTCCGATTCCTCTTCGAGATTCGTCAAAGGCCTCAATACCGAGCAATGCGAAAGAGTCCTTAGGATCGCCAGCGCCCTCATGGCCGAGCTTTGCGATGCCAAAGAGGTCCTCGTCTGCAAAACCTATGACGTCATCAAACACGAGAAGAAGGTCATCAAGACGAGCCTTGGCTATATCAACGCCCGCTTAGGAACCTCCTTCGATCTCGATACCGTCGTGAACACTCTCAAGAGAGACCACATCGACGTCAAAGTCGAAGGCGAGACCCTTGAGTGCGCCATTCCTTATTACCGTATCGACATGGTAGGGGAAGCCGACATCTCCGAAGAGGTCATTAGGCTTCTTGGCTACGCTAACGTAACCGCCAAGCTTCCTTCCCTCAATGTCGCACAAGGCGGTTATTCCGAGGCCCAGAAGAACAAAAACGCCATCAGACGTTTCCTTAGAAACGAAGGCCTCACCGAAGTTTTGACCTATTCCTTGGTCGATGAGAAGAAGAAAGACGCTTTCGCTTACTTAAGCAAAGCCGAGAACTACAAGCTCATCAACCCTCTCACCGATGAGAAGGAATATCTCAGAAAGAACTTAATCGCTTCCCTCCTTGAGTGCGCTTCCTATAACTTCGCTCACCAAAGCAAAGACTTAGCCATCTATGAGATCAGCGACGTCGATGCGAAGAACTTCAAAGGCAGACACCTTGCCATGGTCCTCCTTGGAAACGAATCAATCGTCGGACAGCTCTCAACCAAACCTTACGACTATTACGACGCCAAAGGATACCTTGAAGGAATCCTTAACCTCCTTAATCTCAATCTCAGCCGCTTCAGGCTCGATAAGCTCACTAGCGACAAAGAGGAGTTCCACCCCTATAGAAGCGCATCCCTCTACGCCGGACGCGACATGGTCGCCGTCTTCGGTGAGATCCACCCAAGCAAAGCGAAAGAGCTTGGCTTTGGAAAGAGCCCAGTCGTCATGCTTGAGCTTGACCTTGAGGCCCTCCTCAACATGAAGTCCAGCGCCGCGAAAGCCTCGATCCCTCCTCGCTTCCCAATGGTCACCCGTGACCTTGCCTTCTTAGTCGGCGAAAGCGAAGACTACATGAATCTCCGCCGCGAGATCATGAGGCTCGACAAGACCATCATCGACGTCGATATCTTCGATAGCTATGTCGGCGAGAACATCGCCGAGGGCAAGAAATCCCTTGCGATCACCATCTCCTTCCGCTTAGAGGATAGAACCCTCAAAGACGAGGAAGTCAGTGCCGTCATGGACAAGATCGTCGGCATGCTCAAGATGCGTTTCAACGCTGAGGTGCGTTCCTAATGACCAAGGTCAATAAGTCCGCCTTATCGGAAGGCAGATTCCAGGAATACGAGGCCTCTCCGGTCTATGACGCCTCAGCTGTCTCTTATCCAATCAAGTCGATCCCTTCGTTCCATTACGACGCCAAGGTGACGAAAAGAGACGACAAAGCCTTCGTGAAAATGGCCATCAAAGGCAAACTCGAGGTCTTTGACTCAAGAGACAACGTCCCGTTCATCTATCCTTTCTCCATCAAGGAAGAGACCCTCGTCCTTGACGAAGAGGATGGCGAATCGATCGGATTCATCGTCCCAGGCGCTTCCTTCGATCTCGACGCTTTAGCCCTCGACATCGTCAAATCATCGTTGCCTCTAAGGCTCATCAGAAAAGGCGAAAGCACCCTCAAAGATGAAGTCGGAGGGGTGAGGATCCTTAGCGACGAAGAGAAAGCCAAAGAAGGTTCCAAAGGCGGAATCAGAATCAAAGGCTTAGACGA
>CADBDO010000048.1 GCA_902793515.1 uncultured Erysipelotrichaceae bacterium
CCACACCCCATTCCTTGACAGAACTCCAAACGAGCTCAAACTCAAATACCTTGCTGATGGCAAATACAAGAATCTCTCCGGTGAAGAGTTAAGCGCTGCAATCGCTGCCGACATCAAAGAGAAGGACGCTAACCTCTTCGGCAAGATGACCTCTGAGGGCACCACTCCTCGTAAGTACGCTGACCTCATTGGCTCACTCTGCGACCTCACTTCCGGTTCTGGCGACAAAGGAACCCCAATCGTCTGGATCAGAGGCTACTTCGATAACATGACTTCTGGCAACTAAGCCAAAAGATAAAAAACAAAACGGCATCTCACGGTGCCGTTTTTTCTTATTCGATGTAATCCTTCGCTTCTTCTAAGGAGTCTAGTATCAAGGCATCGGTCCCATTCTCTAAGACCTCTTTGGTTTGGTGGCCTCTCGAGATGAGGATGATATCCGCGCCTAGCTCTTTAGCGACCTCAGCATCATGGAGGGTATCGCCGATAAAGAGGGTTTTTGATAAATCCAAGTGGGTTTTGCTGAAGAAATTCTTCGCAACGCCGGCTTTTCCTGAAGCGTATTCGTCGCTTGTGCCGATGATGTTATCGAAATACTTATCAACCCCTACCATCTTCGTCTGGAGGAGGAGCTCATTCTGTTTTGTTGCGCTTAGGAGAATGAGGTTTTTCTTTCCTTCGAAGGACTTCACGAAACCATGGAGGTCAGGGAAGACTTTGACGGCATCAAAACCTTCTCTATATCTCCTGACGAAGTATTTGGCGAGGGCCTCAAAGTCATCCTTTCCTTCGGGAGGGAGAACAAAGCCGACTTTTTTGTAATAGTCGAAAACCGGGAAAGTGAAATAGGTGCGATATTCATCAAGAGTCACGGTTTTGTGCCCTTGCATGGTAAGCATCTCATTGAGGACATCCTTGGTATACCAAGCATCATCGATGATCGTCCCATTGAAATCGAAAACGATGGTTTCGTAATAGCGTTTCTTATCCATACTTCTTAACCTAAAAGCGTTTCAATAGAAACGACTCCTTTGAATAGTTCCTCTAAAGTCGTTCCTAATGCAGCCGCTACACGGCCAAGGACGAGGACACTTGGGTTTCTTTTACCGAGTTCGAGTTCGGAAAGGTAACTCTTAGCCATATCGGCATCGGCGGCTAGATCAACCTGGGAAAGGCCCTTCTCCTTCCTAAGGAAGGCTATGCGGCGGCCAAGTTGCCAAAGGACATCGTTCTTATTGGCCATTCCTTAGTTCCTCCGCGTGAGTGTGCACATATCTTAGAAGGTGATTGATGTTTGATTTGGAGATTTCGGTATTGAGCTCTGAGCTTAGGAGTTTTGAGAGCTCATCTAAAGATGCGTCTGGGTTTTTGACCCTGAGTTCCATACAGGCGAGAAGCTTTGGGTTTGAGATGTTCTCTTTGCCTTCTTTTTTGAAGATGTAATTGATCTCGTCTATTTGTCTCTTTGATGCAGAAACAACCCTACCGTAGTTAGCGGTATCCAAATTGCTTAGCCTATTGCCGATGCTAGAGAAGTCTCTGCTGATCCGGACGTCCTCAAAGACAAGGCACTGATCTTTCGCGCCCATAAGGACAAGGAAGTCGCTGATCTCGTCTCCCTTCTTGAGATAAAGGACGAATTGGTTCCTTCTTTTGCTAAGTTTGCAAGAGAATGGATGAGGCTGGTATTTCGACCAGATTTTTAATAAAAACTTTGCAAATCCTTCATCTTTTACGGAAATCTCAAGGTGGTATGAGCGGGAATTTGGGTTATTGACAGAACCTCCGGCAAGGAAGGCTCCGGTGAGGTAGGCCGCTACATCTTCGGAACTCGAGATGATGTTCTTCGGCCTTTCAGGATTAAAGAAATCGACCTCAAGGTCATCAAGGATCTTGCTTGCCTCATCATCGACGATGACGTGGTAGATCATTCTCTTTAGGAAGCCTGCGCTTCTGGTGTAGGCGAATCTGACATCGACTCCGTAGAGTTCATGAAGATATTGGTAGACGCATTTGGCGATGGCGCTATTCTCGCTAGAAAGCTCTAAGCCCTCTTGCTTGCCCCTGATCCTTAGATATCCGTTGATTCTCACAAACGAAGAAAGGAGTGCCTTCTTCTCAGAGACGCTTCTCTCTGCTTTGGCGCTTTCTTCCTTCACGAGTCTAGCAAAGGATATGGATTCTCTAGTGGCCACTAATTGGCCTCCTCGTTGCGGCTAAGTTCGCGGTGGTTGATGCTGCACTTATATTTGTCTTTGTAGTGTTCGTATAAAGCCTGGGCAATATAGACTGAACGGTGCTGTCCTCCCGTGCAACCGATGTTGACGGAAACGAAACCCTTCCCCTGCTTGACGGTCTCTTCAAAGAAGAGGTCGAGGTTTTCGCAAAGGCCCTTGAAGAATCTCTTCGTGACTTCGCTTCCTCCGATGAAGTCTTTGACTGGTTGGTCTAAGCCAGTAAGAGGACGGAGTTCCTTATCCCAATATGGGTTAGGCAAAAGCCTGACGTCGATGACGATCTCACTGTCACGTGGGAGTCCGTATTTGTAACCGAACGAGGAGAAGAAGATGAAGAGCTTCGATTTCTCTTCACCGATGATGGTTCCGGCATAGGCACGGAAGTATTTCTCGCTCATCGAGGTGGTGTCGATATAAATATCGAAAAGAGGCCTTAGCTTGTCGATGTTCGTTCTATCGCTGGCGATTGCCTCTTCTAACGTATAGCCCTTAGGCTGCAATGGGTGGATGTGACGGGTTAAGCGGAAACGGGACATCAGCTCATCGAAAGAGCAATCAAGTCCCCAAGTCTTTAACTCAATCCCTTCCTCATCCTTGATGATGTCATAAACCTTCTCGAATTTGTCGAGGTTGACGAAGAGAGCGACCTTGCCATAGGTCTGTGGTTCTTTCTTGAAGACGTCAATCAAAGAGAGAGCAAGCGATGAAGGGATTTGCTCAACGATGTAATAGCCTAAAGATTCGGCGATCGACGCGACAGTTGTTTTGCCTGCGCCAGAGCAGCCGGTGACAAGGAGAAGTTTGATCTTTTCGCTTTCAGCCATTATTTCTTTGCCTTCCTCACATATTGTAACGCGCTTGTGGCGGCGATTGCTCCATCACTTGCCGCGGTGACGACCTGACGAAGGGTCTTATCGACGATGTCCCCTGCTGCGAATAAGCCTTCGCAAGAGGAAGCCATATTCGTATCGACCTTGATGAAGCCGCGGTTGCTTTCAAGATTCAAAGGGGAAAGGAATGCGGATGCGCTCTTCTCTCCAAACAGAGGGAAAACGACATCAGTTTGGATTTCAAAAACCCCATCTTTTCCTTCGCATTCGATGGAAGATACCGCATTTTCGCCAAGGATTTTTGAAATTTTCGTATTTGTAAGAAGGGTGACGTTGTCATTCTTTAAGAGTGAGCTAAGCATCATCTCCTCGCCCTGATATTCTTCTTCTGGGGTTACAAGATAAAGTTTGCCGACAAGAGCCTGAAGATAGATGGCTTCTTCTAAGGCCTGGAAGCCTTTGCCATAGATCACTGCGGTCTTGCCTCTATAGAGAGGGCCATCGCAAGTAGCGCAATAAGAGACGCCTTTGCCAAAGAGCTCTTTCTCACCTTTGATAGTTGGGACGTTTGATAAACCAGTCGCAACGATGATCGCTAAAGCGGAATAGGTTTCTTCTTCTGTGGCAACGATGAAGCGACCTTCTTCTTTATGGACGTTTTTGACCTCACCAAAGGTCGAAGAAACACCAAGCGATTCGGTGCTCTTAAGAAGCGACATGGCTAAATCAAAGCCATTGGCATTAGGGATGCCTGGGTAATTGCCAACTTCGTGGATATTGAGAAGCTTTCCTCCTGGGGCGGCTTTCTCAAGCCAGATAAAAGAGGCGTTTGCTCTTGCCAAATAAAGGGCTGCGGAGATGCCGGCTGGACCAGCACCGATGATAACGATGTCTGTGTTAGTCATGTTCTTTGGCTTGTTCTACAAGCGCTTCCTCCTTTTTGATTTTATTGAAATGCATTTCAGCAAATATCGGCATTAAGGATAAGGCTGCTCCTAAGATAGCGAAGGCAATCATTAAGAAGAAGCCATACGATAAGTTGACATACTGACCATTGGTTTCGATTACGTTTTGGCCAGCGATCATAAGAACAGCGGAGATGCCTGCAAGAGACATTCCTCCGATTGAGAGATATTTGACGACCTTCTCTTTGCCTTCTTTCTTTGAGAAAACGAACTCAAGGACAAAGCAAACCAAAGCAAGGGCGAGAAGGACATATGTGACGACATAGATAGGCGTCTTGGCCATGACCTCAAACCCAGTGAATGGGGTGACTGTTCCACTGCCATCTTTCTGAGTCGATAAAGAAACGCTTTGGAGAAGAGGGAAAAGAAGGGTCGCAAGAATGGCAATCGATGACCAAATAGGAGTTAATCCTTTGTCTTTCTTAGCCTTTATTGCCTCGTATAAGTGAGCGCAGATGATGCCACCCACGCCAGTGATGATATAGATAAGTGAGTTACAGATGCTCCAGCTATTGTCGGAACCCATATTGAAGTTAGCGTCTCTCATCGGTTCAAGGATGATACGGACAAGTCCGTACCAAACGAAGTAAGAAGAGAGCAAGTCGCCTGGGGCGAGTTTCTTCTTAAGAAGATTTTTCACGCCGTAGGCGATAAGGAAATATCCTCCAAGATTTAGAAGGGCCTCAATAAGGAAGAGAGGGACGTGGATCATTCCGTCCGCTAAAGCGCCTCCACCGTTATTAAGGTTCATCTGCTGGAGAACATATGAAGGAAGGATATTCCAAATGCCTTCGACCTTGACGGCCTGGCCATAGACTTCGACGTTGGTGAAGTTTCCTAGTCTTCCAACGGCCTGAGCGATGAAGATGGTTGGGACAGCGATATCAAGAGCGACTCTCCAGTCGAACTCTTTGTGTTCGTGTCTGAACCATAAGGCACCGACAATGACGCCGAGGAAAACGCCGCCAAGGACGGTGAGTCCGCCATTCCAGATTTCAAAGACGCTTGAGAATGGTCTGCCAGCGAATTCTCTTGTCCAGTTGCCGACGACATACCAAATACGGGCGCCAATGATGCCGGAGACGAAACCAAAGACCAAAGTCGTAGTGAAAAGATCGTGCTTCTTGAAGTCTTTGTAGAGATGATGGTCGGTAACCAAATAGGAGATGCCAGCACCGCTAAGGATGAAGATGGCGTAGAAAGCAATCTTAAGGCCTTCCATTGAGTTCTTAGTGAAGGCATTAAAGAAACCAACGCCATCGCCAATATAGATGCCTGATGGGAGAGGGTATGACCAATATGCTCCGAAAGCGTCAGTCCAAACAAAGAAAAGGATGATGGCTGGGGCGATTGAGCCAAACATGGCCCATTTGAAGAACTTCTGCTCGAAATCGGCGATCTTTCTCTTATAGAAGGTGACTGAGAAGGAAGTCCAAAGCATCGCGAAGAAGATAGCGAAGAAGAATCCGCCAATCACTGCTTTAAGGTAGTTGCCGATATAGCTGACTGACCTTCCCGCTAAAGCGCCTTTCTCAAATTCGACGATTTCTTTCCAAGCCGGATTGAATTCGAAAGCGGACGCTAGCAAACCAGCAAAGCCTAAGCCCACCGCTAATAATCCGACCACGTAATTGATCCAGTCTTTTTTCGTGAAAGCATCCGTCAAAGGATCTTTGTTGAAACGAACAAAGTTATATATGAGATAGGCAATCCCACCTAAGAAGAGGATGCCTCCGATGATTAACAATGCAAATGACATACGATTATTCTACTCTAATTGACCTTTCTTTGTCGCTTCTTGAAGGACTTCCTTCAAGTACTCACCTGTGTATGAGCCTTTGACCTTGGCCACTTCCTCAGGCGTTCCTTTAGCGATGATGGTTCCTCCAGCGTCTCCGCCTTCAGGACCGATATCGATGATATAGTCAGCGCACTTAATGACATCAAGGTTGTGCTCAATGACGATGACGGTGTCGCCATGGGAGACGATGCTTTGAAGGACTTTGATGAGTCGCTTCACGTCATCGGTATGGAGACCGGTGGTTGGTTCATCAAGGATATAGACAGTCTTGCCAGTCGGTCTCTTCTGGAGTTCGAAGGCAAGCTTGACACGCTGTGCTTCGCCACCGCTAAGGGTCGTAGCAGGCTGACCTAATTTGATATATCCAAGGCCTACATCGTATAAAGTCTTAATTTTGTGGGCGATTTGTGGGCGATTTTCGAAAAATTTCACGGCTTCTTCGATGCGCATGTCGAGAACATCGTAGATATTCTTGCCTTTATAGACGCATTCAAGGGTCTCGTGGTTATAACGCATGCCGTTGCA
>CADBDO010000049.1 GCA_902793515.1 uncultured Erysipelotrichaceae bacterium
ATGGACAGGTTTGATGCCCATCTTCTTGAAGACCTCGACGGCATGATTGAGAGCGCGTGGATCCTCATCGATGATTTCCTTCATGTTTCTGTAATCGTCGCCCATCTCAAGGTCGATCTTAGCGGTTGGATATTTCTTTTCGATGAATTCCTTAATCTCCTCGAATTTCTTCTTCTGGGCTTCGAACTTCTCTTTGTCGTGGTTTCTGATGATGTAGTGGAGCTCGGCTTTCGACACGTCGCCAGTGAAGGAACCGCAGTGGTTGAATCCATCATGTCCATCGGTGTTTTCAGGTCTTGCTTCTTGGCCAAGCATCGAATCGAAGAGGACGCCAAGACTGATGGCGTTGACCATTCTGCCTTTGGCTTCGCCTGGGTGGATGCCTACGCCATGGATGGTGACATCGGCGTGCGCGGCATTGAAGTTCTCGATATCGATGTGGTCTGGGTAATCGCCATCGACGGTGTAAGCGTAATCGGCACCGAATTTCTTCGCATCGAAGTGTTCTGGGCCTCTCCCGATTTCCTCGTCAGGGGTGAAAAGGATAGCGATTGGATGGTGTCTGATTTCTTTATTTTTGACTAAATAGGCAAGGACGGACATGATGACGGCAACGCCAGCTTTGTCATCTCCTCCTAAGAGGGTGTCTCCGCTAGTGACGACAAGGGTGTCTCCCTCGTGTCCCTTAAGGGAAGAGAACTCTTTTGGGCTCATTCCGTATTCGTCATTGAGCTTGATATAACCGCCGTCATAGTTCTCGATGATCTGGGCTTTGACGTTTTTGCCAGGCATCTCTAAAGCGGTGTCGACATGGGAATTAAGCCCAATAACGTCTAATCCTTTTTCGCCTTCGAGGTAAGCGTAAAGCCTGCCTTCTTTGGTGATCTCGCCTTCAATGCCAAGCTCCAAAAGCTCCTTCCTAAGAAGGTTAAGGAGGTCATACTCCTTTTTGGCGCTAGGAGTTGAGGTGGAATTATCATCCGACTGGGTGTCGATTTTGATGTATCTAAGGAATCTTTCTAAGTTTTCGTTCATGGTGTTAGCCTCTTATAACTCGGTTATTGTAACGCAAAAAAGGGGAAATGACTAAGAAAAGACCTTTTCTAAAGGTCATTACGCTACCACATGTATCACGAATCCTATAAAATGGGGAAGTCTTTCAAAGAAAGGAATAGTAAAACATGTCAAAAGAAAAAGTCATCGGCGCTCTTGATGAGGAAATCACCGCCAAAATCACGAGCGACTACAAAGAAGATAAAAAGAACACCATCGTGAGGCACGCCCTCAGCAAAGGAAACATCTCCGCCGCCATCTATGAACCAGGCGCCCTTGGCGATGTCGCCCCAGCTTTCTCGATCGATCTCAAGACCCTCCCAGTCGCCAACCAAAGAAGAAGTGGCCGCTGCTGGATCTTCGCCGGTCTTAATGTCCTCCGTGAGATCATCGCCAAGAAATGCGAACTCAAATCTTTTGAGCTCTCCCAGAACTACATCTCCCTCTATGACAAGATCGAGAAGGCCAACTTCGCCCTCGAGACCATCCTTGAACTCGGTGGCCGCGACCACGACGACAGAGAACTCCATTTCATCCTCGCGATGCCTGTCTCCGACGGTGGTCAGTGGGATATGTTCGTCAACCTCGTCAAGAAGTATGGCTTAGTCCCACAGAACAAATTCCCAGAGACTTTCCAGAGCGAAAACACCCAGGAAAGCGACTTCCTAGTTAACGCCGCAATCAGAAAATTCGCTGCAGATTCCGCCTCTTTCCTCAAAAAAGGCGATATCGCGACCGCTAGAAAGATGAAGGATGAGGTCATGGAAAAGATCTACCATCTCTTCCTTAACTGCTTCGGCGTCCCGCCAAAATCCTTCGACTTCGAATATGAGAACGAGAAGGGCTATCACATCGACAAGAACCTCACCCCAAAATCCTTCTTCGAGAAATACATCGGTGAGAGGATCGACGAATATCAGTCCCTCATCAACTCACCAACAAGCGACAAGCCATACATGAAGAACTTCACCATCGAGTATCTTGGCAACGTCAAAGAAGGCAAACCGATCAACCACCTCAACCTCCCAATGGAGCGAATCAAAGAGCTCATCATCAAACAGCTCTCCGATGGCGAGCCAGTCTGGTTTGGCAGCGACGTCTCTTTCTACCGCGATCCAAAGCTCTTCGCTTGGGATGACAATTCCTTCGATTATGAGTCCCCATTCGGCTTAAGCGTCGAATTCAGCAAAGAGAACATGCTCGATTACTGGCATAGCGCCATGAACCACGCCATGGTCATCACCGGCGTCAACATCAAGGATGGCAAAGCCAACAGATGGAAAATCGAGAACAGCTGGGGCAATGAGCACGCCCTTAATGGCTACTACGTCATGAGCGAATCCTGGTTCGACAAATTCGTCTATCAGGCCGTCATCATGAAGAAGTACCTCAGCAAAGAGGAGCTTGAGGCCACCAAACAAGCCCCAACCAAACTCCACCCATGGGACCCAATGGGAACCCTCGCCGACTAAAACCAATAAATATTGGACCTTGGTACGTTAATTAGTTGTAGGGCAGGTAAAACATGAAAAGAACACCACTCGTTACAACGATTCAAAGTGCCTTGTTTATTACCGATAACTCAGAGACTTCAGGAAGCCTCGTTCTTTCCTTTGGCGGAAACACCGTCACGAAAGGGTCAATCGCCTACTAGGAGAAAGGAGAGCTTTAGATGAAGAAACGTTCATTCATTCTTCCGCTTGCGCTCTCGCTTTTCCTTTTGCCTTCATGTCAATTTGAACCGACCTCGAGCGTAGAAGCCTCGCCATCGATTCCAACCGTCGAAGATAGCGCGATGTCGATCAACGAAAGCGACTTCAACATCGATTCCGCAGCCAATAGCGTAGTCGCCGGCCAACAAAACCTATCCTCTAGCACGGTCCGCATTGACCTCAAAGACGGCTCCTCAACAACGACCGACCCATCCAGAGTCGAAATCGATAACGTCAATGACGTCATCACCATCAATTCCGTTGGTGACTTTGTCATGAGCGGCAACCTTTCCGATGGCGTCATTCTCAACAAAGCCGACGCTCTTGAGAGCAACGATACCGTCAGGATCTTCATGAATGGCGTCTATATCGGATGCAGTGGGGCTTACTCCTTCGCTTTAGGTGAAGACACAATCGTCCCTGGCCCAATTTATTCAAGCGGAAGCTCGAATCTCCTTTTGAGCCTCCCTGCCGATACCGCCTCCATCGTCGTCGATAACCGCGACGGCCATATCGTTGATGAGCAAAACGACGCCTCTATATATGCCTATTCGAAAATCAAAATCCGTGGCGAAGGCTCCTTAAGGGTCAACGCTTTCTGCAATAACGGCGTTGAGTCGAGAAAGGGAATCGATGCCTATGGCATCACCTTGGCCATCCTTTCCCCGGGAAGCTGTCTCAAAGCCAAGAACTCCATCGTCTTGGGCGGAGCTGAGGAAGGCGGTTCTTTCGCCTTCATCTCAACCGGCGAAAAAGGCCATGGCGTTGAAGTCACAGACCTTGACACGAATGTCAAAATCCCAGTATTCGGGAACACCGAAGAGAATGACGATATCGCCGGCATCGAGCTTAAGGACGCCCAGTATTTCATGAATGTCCCTGGTGCTGCGCTTAGCAGTGCGGGATACCTCTACATGGAAGGCGGAAACGGCATGATCGAATCCAAAGAATCCCATGCCCTTTTTGCCGCGAAAGACCTATTCATCGATGGCGGTTCTTTCTACCTCAAAGCCAATAATGGCGATGGCATTCGTTCAGATACGTCATCGGTCCTCATTAGCGATGGCACCTACACAATCGATGCCGGAATCAAGAGTCGGTGCCAAGGTATCAGAGCCGAGGTCCTTATCGATATTAGAGGCGGTCAAATCATCGTCTCAACCTCTTATAGAGGTTTCACCGCTCAGAAGATTTCCGCAAGCGGCGGCATCACTTTGGTCAATTCCATTGATGATGGCTGGAAAGCGACCGACATCAACACGAGCAGAAACGACACCCTCGTCGATGTGAGAGGCGGCAACCATTACATCGATTCCGAAGGTGATGGCGTCGATAGCGATGGCCGTTTCGAAATGAGGGGAGGTCTCCTCATAATCGCCTATGCCTCGAACAGTTCCCATTCGCCTCTTGAAGCGGGCGCAGGTTTGCCGCTTGAGATCAGCGGCGGAACCCTCATCGCTTATGGTGGTGCTGGCCAAGTCCAATCCTTAAGCGGAAAGCAAAACACCATCGTCGTCAAAAACCACGCCAAAGCACATGCGAATAACTACTACATTCTCCGAGCAGGCTATAGCTACTACGCCCTCAAGATTTCCAAAGAATCCTCTGCAATTTGCGCTTCTTTTGCTGAATATGGCAACAATGAGTACGCGATTTTGACCGCGAATAGCATCAATATCGAAACTACCATTTGGGATAATGCCGGCTTCTACAAAGTCAGCTGGTTCGGCTATCAGTCAGTCATCTGCAATGGGGTTTTCCATGGTAGGAATAATCAGCATCCTGAACACATGCAGAACATGTGGAATAACCTCTATGGATGGGGTTACGGCGCTTTTTGTATCTAATGTACAAAGTTCATAATTCTTGTTAACCCCAATGTTTTGGGGTAAAACAAGAGCATGGAACAAATCAAGGTCTCTCATCTTTCGAAAATATATAACCAAGGCCAAGACAATGAGGTCAAAGCTTTGGATGATGTCTCTTTCACCCTCAACGAGGGTGAATTCGTCGTTATCCTCGGTGCTTCAGGCGCTGGAAAGAGCACCCTCCTCAATCTTCTTGGCGGAATGGACAACGCTACATCAGGCGAATATCTCGTCGCAGGAGAAGACATTGCCAAATACAAATCCAGCAAACTCGCCCTCTTTAGAAGGAACGACATCGGATTTGTTTTTCAGTTCTATAACCTGATGCCAAACCTTACGGCACTTGAGAACATCGAACTTGCTGCTTCGGTGGCCAAAGACCCATTCGACGCGAGAGACATCCTTAAAAGGGTTGGCTTAGAGAAAAGGGCCAACAATTTCCCATCCCAGCTTTCTGGCGGCGAGCAGCAAAGAGTCGCGATCGCCCGTGCCATCGTCAAGAACCCAAAGCTCCTCCTTTGCGATGAGCCTACCGGCGCTTTAGATAGCAAGACCGGCGCCGCCATCATCGAGCTTCTTAACGAAGTCGCGGTGGAATATAAGAAAACCGTCATTCTCGTCACCCATAATAGCCAAATCAGCGAATGCGCTGAACGCCTAATCCGCATTAGGGATGGCAAGATCGCCGAAAACAAATTGGTCGAGAACCCTCTTAAGCCTTCGGAGGTTAAGTGGTGAGCGTCAGAAAAATCCTCGCCAAACTCGGCTTAAGGGAAATAAAGAACAACTGGAAACAATTCCTCGCCATCATCGCCATCGGAACGATCGCGGTGACCCTTTTCGTTGGCCTTATGGCCAATGCCGACAATTTCGAGAGCCGCGTCAATCGAACATTCGATAACGGCAACATGGCAGATCTTTGGGTCACGACGAGAAGCTATGACAGCCGTGATGAGGCTAATATCAAAGAAATCGTCGGAGATAAAGGCGCAGTTGAATCCCGTTTTGAGGCCATGGGCCAAGCGGGACATCATTCCGTCTATGTCGGAGTCACCGATGGTGAGCCTACCATCTCTCATCCATATGATCTTCAGAAAAGCGAACAAGACACTTCTGATTATTTCGTGAGGATCGATGAAACCCTTGGCTCGGCCGATCCTAGCAAAGCCGCTTTAGGCTCATACGTTTTAGGTGGCGATTTCGATATCACTCTCGATATGAGTGCCTTCACCTCAAGATCTTCCTGGCTTTCCGATTTGCTTAAGTTAGAACGCTATTACGAAGAAGATAAGAACCCTCTCAAAGCCAAGACATTGGTTCTCGATTTCAAAGTCACAGGACTTATGAAATTCCCAGAGAACATCGCTAAATCCTCATATAACAACTCAACCGTCCTCATCAGTGACAAAGCCTTCCACAAAGCCTTTGACGCGATGCTTCATGACAACATGAGAAGCGATGTCTCAGAGGAAGACAAGATAAAGGAGATGAACCTTCTCCATGAGATTCTCACCGAAGCCTCTTTCTTCCAGGGAGACGGCACGGTGGATTATGATGGTCGACTCCTTTGCCCAAACCAATACCTCATCAAACTGAATGGAGGGGAGGATTCTTCTTCCGTCAAAACCTCTATCACCGACTATTTCAAATCGAAGACGGCGAATAACCTTCTGTCCGCTAACGATAGAAGCGACATGCCTTTCGTCATCACCGT
>CADBDO010000050.1 GCA_902793515.1 uncultured Erysipelotrichaceae bacterium
CCGACAGACAATAGTTTGCCAATGTCGTCGATGACCAAAATGACTTTTTGATTGACGGAATTTTCGAAGATGAATTTGATGAGCTGGGAGATGTCGTTTGTGGCAGGTAATTCAACGTTAGGGAAGGCCTCTGCGCATTTGACTTTGAGATGCCTAAGAATAGCGCCTTTATTCTCGCTTTCGACGTGGAGGTAAATCTTGGTAGCGAGAACGCTCTTGCTAGCCATATGAACGAGGGTGCTTTTACCGACATTCTTGCCCCCATAAACAAGGAAAGAACCATAGCCACTTCTGTTAAGGAAGTTCTTGAATTGGCTGATCTCGTTTTGCCTTTCTTTAAACATAAAATACCCCCATAAAATCTTAGTAGAAATAATTCGAGAAAGCAATTTCTTGGTTGAATATGCTCGCGTGTTTTCTAATCAAGCGAAAATTTTTCCAACTAAGCCTCTTTGCTTTCGGCCAGATTTTGTAAAGAAAATTTTGTGTTTTTTCTCCTCACATAAAATAAGAAATATTTGAAAATTTGTAAATCAAAAACAGCGAAAAACCCAAAAAAAGTTTCGCAAAACCGCGTTCTTTTTGTTAATTACCCTTTTATTTAATAAATAAGGATTATATAAGGGGATTTTTAGACAAAATTTTTAAATTTGTTTTCTGTTCCTTTTATTTGACTTTAGACGATAATATTCTAGTCAAACCTTATGGAGGATTTTAAATGAACAAGATTGCCATTCTTATCGACTCGACCGGCGACCTTAATGCTGAACTCCGTCAAAAGTACGGAATTGATGGCTACTGCGCCATGCACATCAGCTTCGATGGTAAAGAAATTCCAGCTTCCCTCGATTGGGATGCCGGCGTCCAGCCAGAAGAGCTTTATAAAGTATTAATTGAGGGCAGAAGAATCTATACTTCAGCCGTCACTTCCCAGGAATACGAAACCCAATTCACCAAATATTTGGAACAGGGAAAGGATGTATTATACATCTCCTGCTCAAGCGGCCTCAGCGCTTCGATCAATGTCGCGCATCAGGTTGCCGATAAACTCAACCCAAAATACAAGGGCTGCAAAGTTGTTTGCATTGACTCTTTAGTTTCGGGTTACGCCCAGGGCCTTATGGCCATCAAAGCCAGAGAGCTTGCTAACGCTGGCAAGGATGTCGATGAGATTGGCGCCTGGCTTGAAAAAGAACGCCTTAAATTCAACCAAGTCGCTTCTTGCGAAACCCTTAAATACCTCAAAGCCGCTGGCCGTGTTACAGCTGCCGCCGCTTTCTTCGGAAACCTCTTCGGTGTCAAACCTATCCTTATCAGCGACATCAAGGGTCACAACTTCGCCGTTAAGAAGGTCAAAGGTCGTCTCCCATCCATCAAGGAAGTCGCCAAGATGACCGTCGAACTCTGCGAGGATATCGAAAACAGCACCATCTACATTGGCCACATCATCGACCCAGAGGGAGCCGAGATGCTCAAGCAGGAAATCCTTAAGCTTGCAAAGCCAAAAGATATCTATGTCGGCCCAATCGGACCTATCGTCGGTGCTTCTACCGGTCCTGGAACCGTCTCTGCCTATTTCTATGGCAAGGAAGTCACCGTCTGCGCAGACAAATAAACAACTACCTCTTATATAAGAGAGGAATATACGTATGAAGACTATTACCGGAAAAACCTTCTCAGAAATGGTTCTCAATGGTTATCGCGACCTCAAGATCCATTACGAGAAAGTCAATGATCTCAATGTGTTCCCTGTCCCAGATGGCGATACCGGAACCAACATTGCTGCCACCTTAACGGGTGGTGTTAATGCCATGAAAGACGCTAACTTCGATTCCATCGGCGATGTAGCTGAAAAACTCGCTGGTGGCATGCTTTTAGGCGCTCGTGGCAACTCTGGCGTCATCATCAGCCAGTTCTTCCAAGGCATCTCCGAGGCCCTTGCTAGCCTCGATACCGCTAATGTCACCCAATTCGCTAGCGCCCTTAGAAGCGGAACCTCAAAAGCCTATGAAGCCGTTGTCCATCCAGTCGAAGGCACCGTTCTTACCGTTGCCCGTGAATCGACCGTCTATATCATGGATAACCTCTCCAAGATGGAGGATTTCGAAACCTTATTCGAAAACCTTCTCCGTGAGATGAGGCTTTCCCTCGACAGGACCCCAGATTTATTACCTGTCCTCAAAGAGGCCGGCGTCATCGATAGCGGTGGTGCAGGCCTTGTCTACATCATGGAAGGTATGGGCAAATACATCGTCGGCGAAGAAATCGACGATGCTGAATTCAATGGCCCAACCAACGGAGTCGCTACCGACGAGAAGATCCCATTCGATGAGAATTCCGTCCTTGATTACGGATACTGCACCGAATTCATCCTTCAGCTTCTTGTCTCCAAGTGCGATCCAAAGGCCTTCGACCTCAAAGAGATGATTCACTTCTTAGAGGGAATCGGTGACTCAATCGTCGCCCTCAAGCAGAAGACCATCGTCAAAGTCCACGTCCACACCAAAGAGCCATGGAAAGCCATCCAATACGCTCAAAAGTTCGGCGAATTCGTCACTTTCAAGATGGAGAACATGTCCATTCAACATAACGAAAAGCTTCTCAAAGAGATGCCAATCGAGGAAGAAAAGCCAACCGAACACATCGTGGCCAACGAAAAGCGCCAGGAAGTTCAGATCGTCGCCGTTTCCCCATCCTCAAGCATCACCGAGCTTTTCCTCAACATGGGCGCCAACCAGATCGTCTCTGGCGGTCAGACCATGAACCCAAGCGCCGATGACTTCATCAAAGCGTTCGATGCCGCTAACGCCGACAACATCATCGTCTTCCCAAATAACGGCAACATCATCCTTACCGCTGAGCAAGCCGCTAAGCTCTATACCAAGAGCAAGGTCTATGTCCTTCACTCCAAGAGTGTCGTCGAAGCCTATAGCGCACTCTCAATGGCTTTCTTCGATGGTCAGAACATCGAGGACTGCATTGAAGAGATGAACGAATCCATGAAAGGAGTCGTTTCTGCTGAGATTTCCCCAGCAATTCGCGACTCTTTGAATAACGGCATCACCATCAAGAAGGGTGACTACATGGGCATCCTCAAGAACAATATCGTCTCTTCTTCCCCAGATATGATGGCAACCATCAAGGAACTCCTTACCAAGGTCCCAGAAATCGAAGAGAAGTCCGTCTTCACCATTTTCTATGGTGAGGATGCCGACGATAAGGTCAAAGATGATCTCCAAAGCCTTGTGAAGAAAGACTTCCCTAACCTCGAGATGGTCGAGATCGATGGCAGACAAAGCATCTACCCTCTCATCTTCGCCCTCGAATAAAAAACAAAACAAACGACTAGGGCCCGCTTGGGTCCTTTTCTTTTGCGTTTATGCTATAGTTTCTCTAATGAAGGCTTTGCTTATCTATTCCCATAACACTGGCTCTAACAAGAGGGGTTTTGCGAATAAGCTTTCCTACGTCAAAGAAAGGCTATCGACCGTTTTCGATGTTCTCGAATGCGTCTGCACCCTCTCAAAAGAAGAGACGGCCAGACTCATCCACGAGAAAGGAAGCGACTTCGATTCCCTCATCATCGTTGGAGGGG
Source organism: uncultured Erysipelotrichaceae bacterium (assembly GCA_902793515.1). Classification (GTDB taxonomy): domain Bacteria; phylum Bacillota_I; class Bacilli_A; order RFN20; family CAG-826; genus UBA4951. The sequence continues at coordinate 3,596 of CADBDO010000050.1, forward strand.
ATGGCACTTTCAACAATGCTTTGACCTCAGTGATGGACTTAGAGAAAAGACCAACTATTGGCTATCTCAATTTCGGCACCTTAGGCGATGTTGGTAAGGCCTTTGGCCTTAAAAACGACTACAAAAAGGATGTCGAAATCATTTTGGAACAGGTTTCGAAAGACTACGATGTCGGCAAGGTCACCTCAGAAGATAATACCTATTATTTTGCGTATACATGCTGCATAGGCGCGTATAGCGATATTCCTTACTCCGTTGGGAGAAAGAGGAAAAGGCAGGTTGGGAAACTCGCCTACTATGAGAAAGCGGTAGGGGAAGCTTTTAAGAAAACCCTCATCAAGTACAAGGCCAAACTAGATGACAAAGTCTATATTGAAGGGGAGTCCCCATTCCTCATAATCATGAACGGAACCCATATGGCAGGGTTCACCATGAACAAGCAATGCGTCTATGACGATGGCAAGTTTGAACTCTACGTCACAGACAAGGGACTGTTCAATGGCTTACTTCACTACATACCGTTCAAAAATGCACATCCTTTTACAATTGGCAAGTGTTCTATAGAAGCGCCAGCATCTGAATATTGGTGCCTTGATGGAGAAAAAGGCCCTTCAGGAAAAATTACAATTCAAGTTTGCCCAAAAGCCATCAAAGCGTACTCAAAACTGCTCTAAAACGATATCAAAATACCAAATATCCCCCGCAAAAACCGATTATTTTGCTTTTTTTCTTGAATGATTGGTCCTAATATTAGTACAAAGGGGAAATAAATATGAAAAAATCAAAAGCTCCAATTTTTGTACTTGCGATTCTTTCAGTCGTCATGCTTGGCGCTGGTATTGCAATGTACATCGTGGCCCCAAGTATGGTTGGCGATTGGTCGTTCAAAAGCGCTGATCTCTTAGCCTCGCTTGGTGAATTGCCAGCCGTTTTCGGAGTCCTCATGGGATTCGAAAACAAAGCACTCTTCTCAAAGTTTGAGATCGGTGTTCTCGTCATGGACGTCTTGATCCTCGCAGCCTTGGCAGTCCTTGTCATCATGTGGATCATCAACCTCATCCTTCTTATCGTTAAGAAGAAACCTGTCCACTTAATTCCAAACCTCGCTTGGCTTCTTGCCGCAGGCGCAGCCGTCGTCTTATTGGCCCTCGCCCTTGTCCCAGTCAAAGAAGGCAGCTCCTTCATCGGTGTTCTCTTCGAAGGATCTGGCGTCAACAAAGAGGGAATGGCCTACTACCACGATGCCTTAGGTGCCATCGGAAGCTCCATCTCTAGTGAATATGGCAAAGGTCTTGCCCTTGCCGCCGGATTATTCGTCCTTATCTTAATCGCTACCTACATCCTCGCTCTTGTCGCCATCATCAAATCAACCGCCGTTCTTGCCAAAGAAAAGAAAGCCAAGAAAGCCGTTGAAGAAGAAGGCGCTGACGAATACGAAGAAGACGAAGAAGAATGCGAATGCGAAGAAGACAAAGATGATAAGCGTTCCGAGAAAGCCGGACCATACATCATCCAGAACTTCTATAATGGCGCTCCAATGCCATATTGCTACCCACCTCACGAATGCCATTGCCATGAGGCAAAACCTGAGCCAAAACCAGAACCAGAACCAGAGCCATGCAAGTGCGAATGCGAATGCGAAGAAGAGGACAGACCTCTTACCGCCAAAGAGCTTCGCGCCATTATCCGTGAAGAATTAGATGACCGTGAGCATCCAGAAGAGATCGAACCTCTTACCGATGAAAGAGCCCGCGAAGTCATCCAGGAAGAACTCGCTGAATACTACACTGGCAAAGACGAAGAGGAGCCAGTCGAAGAAGAAGCTGAAGACGTCATGACTGCCGAAGATCTCAGAAAGATGATCAAAGAGGAAGTCGAAGGCGCCGTCAAACCAGCCGAAGCCGGCCTTACCTCCGAGGAAGTTCGCGACATCATCCGCGAAGAACTCGGTGCCGCTCCAAAAGCCGAAGAACCAAAAGAGAAGCTCTCCGCTGAGGAAGTCCGTTCCATCGTCGCCGAAGAGCTCGCCAGATACCTTCAGAACATCGCCGTTGTTGAAGAAGTCGAGCCAAAAGAAGAACCAGCACCTGAGCCAGAGCCGGAACCAGAACCTGAGCCAGAGCCAGAGCCTGTGAAAGAACCTGAGCCAGAGCCAGCCCCAGAGCCAGCCGCTCCAGTGATCCGTCTCTCCTTCGCTGAGAAAGTCACCGCTGCCCCTCAGGAAATCAAAGACAACTATAACGACCTCAAAGCCTATGCCTTAGGCTATGGCCTTAAGAGCCGCGTTGCCAATGGTGGCGACACCTTCCGTCTCCACACCAAGACCTACTTCCGTATCAACATGGTCGGAAAAGGCCTCAAGCTCTACTACGCCCTCGATCCAAAGGATTACGAGAATTCTCCAATCCCAGTCCAGGACGTTGGCCACAAGAACCTCTACAAAGACATTCCTCTTTGCTTCAAGGTCAGAAGTGGTCTCTCCGTCAAACGCGCCAAGCAGCTCATCGATGATGTCTGCGGCAAAGCCGGCTTGACCTACGGAGCTCCAGTCGACACTCGCGACTACGCCGCCGATCTCGTTAACTACGTTAGCGATGGCAGCGCCGACGATGACGACGAAGACTAATACCTAGTCTCCTATGAAGCGGGGTGTAAAAGCCCCGCTTTT
>CADBDO010000051.1 GCA_902793515.1 uncultured Erysipelotrichaceae bacterium
AGCCAGAAATGTTTGCCTTTGAGTTCACCGTGTGCAGCGCCGATAGCGGCAAAGCATGGGATGGTGAAGAGGTTATAAACCGCAAAGCTATAAGCGCCAGCAATGTTGAGGGCGACAGAGCCTTCATCAAGACCAAGGACCGCCATCGTGGCGACGACATCCTCTTTAGCGATAAGGCCGGTGATCGTGGCGACAGAATACTTCCAGCCATCCGCGCCATAAGTCCAACCGCCTTCAAGGCAGCCAAGAGGATAGAAGAAGAATTTAAGTCCTTGTCCAAGGGTACCAAGGATGGACCATTCCATGTTATAGGCAAGCTCCATCTCGCCTTCTTCGTTCATGACTTCAACGAAGTATGGGTAGACATCTCCGCCGAAGCTGAATGTTGCATCATGCAATGACTCGTTGAAAGCATTGTTATACCAGAAGTCCCAACCGAAGTTGCTGAAGAACCAAATGATGATGGTGCAGGCAAGGATGATGGTGCAGGCTTTGACGACATAGTGCTTAAGCTTGTCCCAAAGGAGGGCTAAGACGTTACGAGCCTGTGGAAGATGATATTCCGGAAGCTCCATGACAAACGGCGCAACATAATGCTCTTTGGAGAAAAGCTTTAAGAACAAAGCGAAGATGATTGCAGCGGCAATACCACCGAGATAGATAGCGAAGACGAAGATGTCCCCTGCTGCTCCCATCATTGCGCCAATGCCAGCGAGGAAAGCCCAAATTGGGGCTTTTGCGCCACAGGAGAAGCAAGTCATCAAACGGATAGTGAGGCGTTTTTCTCTATCGTCACCAAGGGTCCTCGTTGCCATGATGGCAGGAACGGAACAACCAAAGCCGGTGAGCATTGGGATGAACGCTCTTCCCGATAAACCGAACTTTTTGAAAGCGCGGTCAAGGATGAAGGCGATACGAGCCATGTATCCAGAATCTTCAAGGATAGCGATGAAGAAGAATAAGAGCATGATCTGAGGAACGAAGCTCAAGACCGCAGAGACGCCACCTAACACGCCATCGAGGAGGAACGAAGTGTACCAAGCCTCTGGCATAACGTTTCTGAGGTTATCAATGATAAGGGAGTCGGTAAACCACCCAAACCAAGATTGAAGGAACACGCCAAGCGACGGTATTCCATCAACTGGTTCGCCAGACATGCCGGAGAAGAAGTCGGCAGCCGCCCCTTCCATATGGACAGGGATGAAGAAGAGAGCCTCACCAAAGGTGAAGTGGAAGACAAGGAACATGATGAAGACAAAGATTGGAAGACTCCAAATCCTATGGGTCAAAACCCTGTCGATCTTTTCAGAAGTTGTTAACTGTCTTTCTTTTGTACTAATTCCTGCCGCTTTTTCCTTTGAGACGAAAGCACCCATGAAGTGATTGCAGATGTAGTTATATCTAGCATCGGCAATCAAGGCCTCGAAATCAGAACCAAAGGTTTCGTTTTTATAGAACTTTTTGAAAGCCATGACCATCTCAGCGATGTCTCTATGGTCTTTTGCCTCAAGTTCATCGAGTTCAATCAATTTGATGGCGTGGAATAAAGGATAGGCAACATTCTGAGCCTCGAAAGCGGCTTTAACGTTGCTGAGAAGACTAAGAAGCTCTTTGTCTTCGATGACGGTTGAACCTTCTCTTTTATGCTTTGAAGCCTCATAGGCGACCTTCATGAGCTCATCAATGTTCTCTGCTTTAAGAGCAGAAATCTCAACGACCGGAACGCCTAGGCTCTTCGAAAGCTTATCGATTTTGATGCTGTCGCCCCTTTTGCGAAGGACATCACTCATGTTGAGAGCGACGACCATTGGGATATCGATCTCAAGCAACTGAGTAGTCAAATAAAGGTTTCTTTCGATGTTGGTTGCATCGACGATGTTGATGATGCAATCAGGTTTCTCATCAAGGATGTAGTTTCTCGAAACGACTTCCTCGCTTGTGTACGGCGAAAGGGAATAGATGCCAGGAAGGTCGATGATGTCGATTTCTTCATCAAGCTTCTTGTAGCTTCCTTCCTTTTTATCAACGGTGACACCAGGCCAGTTACCAACGTGGGCGGTCGATCCAGTCAAAGAGTTGAATAAGGTGGTCTTTCCGGAGTTCGGATTTCCGGCTAATGCAAAACGTTTGCTCATATTAGTCCTCCACCTCTAATTCGATTAAGTGGGCCTCGGACTTACGCAAGGTCAGTTCATAGCCCCTCAAGGTAACCTCGATTGGGTCCCCTAATGGAGCGAATTTTTTAACAGTGACTACGGCCCCTGGGGTGACACCCATATCAAAGAGCCTTCTTCTTAAGCGGCCTTCACCGTTTACTTTTTTGATTTGGCCAGTCTCGCCAACTTTTAGTTTGTCTAGTTTCTTAAGCATGATTCCTTCCTTTCTATGCTACTAGAGTCACGGATGTCGGTTACCTTCTTCCTTCGGCCGCGACTATGCTTCGGTTAGTTCATCTAACTAATTCAGAAGAACCAAAAACGATGCCGGTTAGACATCGCTAACCAATATATACTTCACGCACCTGTCACGCAAGAAAAAGTTAGTCATGTTTAACTCTTGCCCATTCAATCATTAAAAAGGGCATTCATGAACTTCGGCCAAAACAAAATGTAAAAATCGAAAAATGAGGACGTTTTTGCAAGGGATTTTTGACTATTTTGTTTTTCGTTGGGCGGGTTATAAGGATTTTTGAGCCACTGCTTCTCAATCCGATTTTCGGTGTTCGCTTTGGATAGTAAAACTTTTTGTACTGTGTCTAATATCCACATTTTTGAATTGTAAAGATTGGCGGAAAAATCCATAGCCGGACCCTCTTATTTTCGAAATCGTATTTTTTCTCTTCCCAAAACCAGTTTCAATTAAGTCCCCTCGTTCGGAGACAGTTATGGAGAAGGTCATTGCGATTATCGACTTGAAAAGTTTTTACGCCTCTTGCGAGTGCGCTTGCCGCCACCTCGATATTTTCACAACGCCTTTGGTCTGCGTAGATCCATACCGCAGCGAGAACAGCGTCGTCATGAGCGTCACCCCTTTCCTAAAGGAAAAGTATGGCTGCAGCAACGTATGCAGAAAGAAAGATCTGCCAGATGTTCCAGGGATGATTTTTGCGGTCCCGCGTATGTCATATTACCTGACGTTATCTTGCAAAGTCGTCTCCATCTTCCTTGATTTCGTCTCCGAAGAAGACCTTCATGTCTATTCAGTCGATGAGTCCTTCCTCAACATCGGGCCATACCTAAAGATGTATCGCTGCACAGCCGAAGAACTCGTAGCGAAAATCCAAAAGACCATCTGGGACAAGCTAGGACTTCTTGCTACAGCGGGCATCGGACCGAACATGTTCTTGGCGAAAGCGGCCTTAGACAACGAGGGCAAAAAGAAAGCCCCTTATATCGCTCACTGGGACTATGAGGATGTCCCTACGAAGCTTTGGAAGATCAAACCGATCACCAAGGTCTGGAGTATTAGCGACGGCACCTCAAACCATCTAGCAAGGATTGGAATCAGGTCTCTCAAGGAACTCGCTTTAGCCCCGATTGACCTTCTCAGAAAAGAGTTCGGCATCATGGGCGATCAGCTCAAAGACCTGGCAAACGGCATCGACGAAAGCGACATCCAAGACAAATATGTCCCGCAAAACACGTCTCTTTCATGTGGACAGACCCTGATTCGCGGGTATTTTCCAGATGAGGCATTGCTGCTTCTAAGAGAGATGAACGACGAGCTTTCCCAAAGGCTTAGAGAGCAATACGCCCTAGCAGGAAAGGTCTCCGTCTACGCTGGATACGAAGATGGGACAGCCTTCAACAAGAGTTGGACGTTGCCATACAAGACGGATGACACAGACACGCTATATGAGGCAATCGAGGATATGTTCCTTGCTTGCACATACAACGTGAGGATAAGAGGCTTAGGAATCTCCTATGGCTCATTTGGCAAAGCGGATTCCGTTCAGCTCTCTTTATTCGAAGACCAAGACGATCAGATAGAACGCTCGAAGCTAAACGATGCGCTCGACTCCATCCATAAGATGTTTGGCGACAACAGCGCGCTAAGAGCAAGCGCTTTGCTTAAGAACAGCACAGCGATGAGAAGAAACGAACAGATAGGAGGACACAGAAGATGAGAAAAGACAGAGGCATGATGAAATGGGCGCCATATAAGTCCCTTGATTCACAAGCGGACTTCTTAATGAAGATGGCCTATGACAAAGGCAAGAAACCAAAGCCACAGCTCATGGAAGATGAGGCTAGAAGAATCAACGACCTTCTCTGCTCATACCATGGCCAAAACATCGAAGTGTCCTATTACGAAAACGGCTACATCCACAAGATCATCGGAATCATCTCAGAGATCAGCAGAACGTTCATGTTTTTGGTTGTCGGAGGCACAAGAATCGACCTTAGAAACCTCGTTGGTTTAAAGGAAAACAATTAGTTTTCCAATAAAAAGCGAACAACTCCTATTAATAGGGTGAATCCACCTTCCGGATTTGGAATATCTGCAAGAGCCCCTTTACCGTGGATATTCCTTTTGTTTCTATAATCGGCATTTGAGTTTACAATGCAGGTAGGTCAAACACATGGCTATCGATGAGCAAAAGCTTGAAAAAGCAATGGCCGCCCTTCAAAAGGGCGACAGCAACGCTCTAGGAGACATCTATGTCTTAACGAGCAAAGGTGTATTCACCTTTGTTTTACCTATTCTCCATGATTACCAATTAGCCGAAGACGTCATGCAACAGACCTATGTCAGCTGCTACGACAATATCCAATCCTACCGTCTAGGCACAAGCGCCAGGAACTGGCTTTTGACGATCGCCAAGAACGCCGCATTAAGCGAACTCAAGAAGAGAAACCGCGAAGTCTCTTATGATTTCGCTCAAGAGCCGTCATCCAATGGCGTCTATTTCCTTGGTGACGTCGAATCCCCAACCATCGCGATTGCCAACAAGGTTTTGGCCGAAGACGAATTCAACATCCTTATGCTTTACGCAGTCGGCGACTACAAGCACCGCGAAATCGCTGACATCCTCCATCTTCCTTTAGGAACCGTCACCTGGAAATACTCCATGGCCCTCAAGAAGGTCAAAGCGGCCCTCGAAGATTCGCAGACCGAATATGAAAGAGAACACGAACTTGGTTACAAAAACGCCTGAGGAGCTTTCTCCTGAACAAGAGAAGGAAATCCTTTCTTTGATCAAGGCCGAGGCCTCTTCTTTCGTTCCGGACAAATTGCTTAGCATCCTCAAGGCCTGCGGCATCGAAAGTGAAGTCAGCGAAGAGGATGAGGCGTTCGTTCTTGGAATGCTCAAAGGCAATTCCTTCGTGCCAGATGACAAAGCCGTCTTAGAAAATACCACCGGCGTCATCACCCCTGACTTGAAGAAAGACGAAAAGGCTTTGACCCGCCGCATGAGACGCGAGGCAAACGCTTTCGTTCCTGACAAAAAACGCGAAATCTATAGCAAAACCGGCCTAAAAGAGCACTTCTCCTTCACTAGGTTCATGAAAAAGAACTGGGCTTTCGTTGGAGCGGGTGCCGCTGCAATCGCCGGCATTAGCATCGGTGCGAATGCCTATCTCAACAACCGTGAGATCGTCAACGCCGCCAGCTCATACATCAACGTTTCCATCACCCCATCGACTTGTGAGGTACAAGCCCCCATGAGAGGCTACGAAGGAACAAGCGAAGCCCAATCGAATAACTACAAGCCATCCTGGGGCATGAGTGCCGACAACAAGAACCTCGTCACCGACGTCAAAGCGAATAACTATAGCGCTAACCTTGTTGCGGTCAGCAGCGCCAATCTCCTCGAGAAGTCGGCATATCAAGCCGTCGCCGACCTCATCAACCCTTGCTACGAGAAAGGCTATCTCGAAGCGGTCAACAAAGACTCCCTCAATACAATCACCATCGATATCGTCTCAACGATCGATAACTATGCCGACATCTATGAAGAAAACTTCAAAGAGGCGCTTAACTCCGCTCTCCAAAGAGATAGGGTCTACGCCAATGTCGAGTTCAATGTCTTCAGGATTGATACCCTTGTGAGAACTGACCATCTAAAGATGGGAAAGATCTCCAAAATCTATTCGACCTTCAACCGCGATGTCGATGTCAAAGTGATTGCCGATTATAGTGAAGAGCTCATTAACAACCTTGATGCAGCAATCAGC
>CADBDO010000052.1:0-6430 GCA_902793515.1 uncultured Erysipelotrichaceae bacterium
TTTTCCAAAACCATTAGGTGTGAAAAGCCTTTTTTATTAAGCTCTTCTGAAAAAGAAAGGGTGAATGTCACATAAACGCTGTCAGTAAGGTAGGTTATAATACCACCGCTTCTTGGCGTGTGGCTGTAAGAATCCATGCTCTCAAGGTACTGAGGTTCTGTAGGCGTACATGAAGACATCATTATAAGAGGCAAGATCAAGATTGGTAGCACTCTTCTTTTCATAAACGTTCCTCCTTCTGATTTTGAGACAAATGGTAGGAAGAGGCTCAAAAATATTCAATAAGTATTTTTTTGAAATCACCAACAAAAAAGCCTCCTTTTTACGGGAGGCTCTTTTTTTGATGAGGGATTTTACTTCTCAATGCCAACGGCAGCGAAGTCAGCTTCGTCCCAAACGTTGTTCGAATGAGCGCAGACATAGAGGATGTTCTTGGAACTTCTTCTGAAGAGCTTGAGCATATCGTTTTGAGCGGCGTTATACGCGGTACGTTGGGCTCTTAAGCCTTGGGCGACGCCCATGTAGCTGTGGTCATTGACGTAGTCAGTGACGACGACACCATGGAAGCCCCACTCATTGCGGACAACCTCGGTGAGCATGCCTTCATGGGCACCGGACCAAGTGGCGCCGATACGGTTGAAGGAAGTCATGAAGCCAAGACCGCCAAGATCGCTATAAAGCTCGAATGGCTTGAGGTAGATTTCGCGGATGGCTTGCTCGTTGCACCAGGTGTTGACCTTGACACGTTCTTTCTCTTGGTCGTTAAGGGCCATGTGCTTGGCGTAGCAATAGACGCCATATTCCATGGTGCCTTGTGAGGTGTAGCCAGCCATGAGACCGGAAAGGAGAGGATCTTCGCTATAGTATTCGAAGTTACGTCCGCCATATGGGGAACGATGGATGTTGACGCCAGGAGCGTACCAGCCGGTTAAGCCAGAGGCAGCGCCTTCTTTGCCGATTGATTCGCCAAAGAGGACAGCGGCATCGATGCTCCAGGTGCTGGCGACGATGACACCGCATGGGTGGCCGCTTCCGCTATGGAAGGCAGCGGCTGGACCGTCGTAGTCGGTGGCTTTGGCTTTGCCAATGCTATCGATCTTCGCAGTCTGGAATCCGCCATGTTCGGTGAGGTTCTGCATATCGGATAAGGAGAGCTGATCGAGGAGGTCTTCCCATCTTGGGTCATCCCACTCAGCGTCCTTAAGATCTCTTAAGGTAAGGCCGTTGTCGGCTCCGGTGGTTGGGGCGTCGCCATCGATTTGGTCGTCTTCCCAGCTCTTGGACTGGATGTTGATCTGTTCGTTATGGCGGCTGTCGAGGTTGACGTTGTTCTCGAGGTCGGCGCTGCTAGTCCAAGTGCCAGCCCAATCGCTTCTGCTAAGGTAGGTGATTGGCTCGCTATCTGGACCGGCTTCGGCTTCTTCGAAGTGTTTGGCATATTCGTAGCCAGTCTGGTAGGAAGTCTTGTATTCGATGAGAGGGAGGTTGAACTTGAAGGTGTTGTTGTGGCCGTTACTGACCGATTCATGCCAGACATCGTCACGGAGAGAGATCTCATATTCGCCTTCTTCGTTGACGAAGTAACCTTTCTCGGTGTCCCAGTTGGCCATGTCTCTCAGTTTGAAAGAGAGCTCATAGGTCTTGGTCTCGCCAGGTTCGATGACGTTGGTCTTTCTGAAGGCGAGGAGACTGTGCCAGGATTTCTCGATTCTTCCGGTGTATGGGGAGTGGTTGTAGATTTCGATGACGTCTTTGCCAGCGATTTCGCCGGTGTTCTTGACGGAGACGGTGACTTTGCCTTCACCCTTCTCTTGATCGATTTCCTGAGCGGCGATCCACTTCTCGAAGGTGGTGTAGGATTTGCCTTCGCCGAAGGAGAACATGACTTCGTCGTCGTAGTTGTAGTTGCTGTCGGTCATGGCGCGGGTGACGTAGTACCTGTAACCGACATAGATGCCTTCGGCATACTCAACGAATTTCTCGTTGCTGTTCTTGTACTTGAAGGTGCTGTAGTTGCCCATCGACTGGAAGGATGGGGCGCTCTTGGAATCTTTGGCCCAAGTGTCGCTAAGTTTGCCAGATGGGACATAGGTGCCATCGACGATCTTGGCAACGGCTCTGTTGCCGGTGATGCCTGGGGTGCCGATAAGCACAATTGAGTCGACGCCATCGGTTAAGAGGCTATCGATCTCCATGGCGTGGGAGACGTTAAGGAGGATGATGACCTTCTCGAAGTTCTCTTTGAGCATATCGATGACGGCGATCTCTCTTTCCTTGAGTTTGATCTCCTCTTCCATCATGTCGCTGTCTTCGGTGCCATAACGGGAGATGGCGAAGATGGCGGTGTCGCTCCAGTCCTTGGCTTGCTCAAGAAGGGTCTTGCCATCAAGCTCAGGATAGGTGGCGGTATAGGCGCTCACCTCTGGTTCGTGGTTGTATGGTAAGCAGGTTCTGACGATTTCAGCGTAACCATAGGTGTTGACGCCGCAATCGATGACGTTGTCGCTATCGGCAACGCTATATGGGGTTCTGCTAGCTCTATCGGAGTTAGATGTGTCGGTTGAGGAAGCGGCCGCTGGGAAGTAATTCTTCACGAGGTTGAAGAGGTATGGGTTGATTTCAAAGCCCTGTTCCACCATCGCTTCTTCGAATTTGACGGCGTGTCTTTCTTTGACGGCACTTCTTTCACGGTAAGTGGTCTGAACAGCGCCAGATCCGCCGTTACCGTAGAACATGCCATAGACGCCGGCGCCGAAGAGGTTGACCTTCTTGTTGGCGACTTTGTCTAAAGGAAGGACATTGTTCTCGTTTCTTAAGAGGACAGCGCCTTCTTTTTCGATGGTCTCGATGTTTTCGGAAGCCTCAGCGGCAGCGAGTTTGCTCGATTCGTTATCGATCGCGCCGATGCCGGCGTTGCCAGTGACGGCCATCGCGATGTTTGACCAGTTCGCGGCCAAAGCAGGTCCGCCGATCATGCCGATTAAGGCAAGGCCGCCGACGATTGGGGTGAGGATGCGGATGACGATCTTCTTCCCCTTCTTCCCTGGTTCGCCTTTGCCTTTATAGGCAGGAAGCCAGGCTAAGAAGAAATAAAGGACGGTGATGATGAAGGCAGCTGCGCCAAAGATGACGAACATGAGCCAGTAATGGCTGCCATAACCCATGTCAATGAAAGAGGTTAATCTCATTTTGCTTCCTCCTTTGGCTCACCCTTTTTCTTTTTGAGGATGCTAAGGGTGACCATTGTGGCGACTAAGGCCGCGGTCGCTCCCATCAAGACGCCGAAAACGACAAAGCCAGTGTCCTTGTCTTCCCATTGTCTAGCTGGAGTCGCGGTCTTCTTCTCGCTAGTTGGAGCTTCTTCCGCAAAGCGAGGTTCGGCGATGACGAGGTTGTCCTCATTATGAGTGACCATCTCGACTTGGACTTCATTGGCCTTTCTAGCCATGCCTCCGCCCGCTGCGGCGCTCGCGCAAGAAGCGCCCATAAAGGCGAAGCCAAGGATACCAGCCAAAAGAAGAAACCTGTTTTTCTTCATATGTGTGTCTCCTTCTTTAAGACTTATCGACAACTATTAGGATAAAGATGCGCGCGCGAAAAAACAATACACTGTGTTGGAGTTGTTCTTAAGAACAAAAAAAGACCTCCTAAGAAGGAGGCCTTAGTTTGTATCACTAATTAGTGAAGGATTTCGGCGACGGTACCGGAACCAACGGTCTTGCCACCCTCACGGATGGAGAACTTGGTGCCAGCTTCAAGAGCGATAGCGTGGATGAGCTGGACGGTGAAGGTAACGTGGTCACCTGGCATAACCATCTGGACATCGGCTGGAAGGGTGATGGATCCAGTGATATCGGTGGTACGGAAGAAGAATTGTGGTCTGTAACCGTTTAAGAAAGCGGTGTGACGGCCACCTTCGTCTTTGGTAAGGACGTAGACAGCAGCGCTGAACTTGTCGTGTGGGACGATGGAACCTGGCTTAGCAAGGACCTGGCCACGCTCGACCTGGTCGTGGGTGATACCACGGAGAAGGGCGCCGATGTTGTCGCCGGCCTCAGCGTAATCAAGGGTCTTACGGAACATTTCAAGACCAGTGACGACGGTCTTCTGGGTGGCTTTGATGCCAACGATTTCAGCTTCGTCGTTGATCTTGATCTGACCACGCTCGACACGGCCAGTGACGACGGTGCCACGGCCAGAGATGGTCATAACATCTTCGATTGGGAGAAGGAATGGCTTGTCAGCGGTTCTTTCTGGATCTGGGATGTAGGTATCGAGGGCTTTAAGAAGCTCGTGGATTGGAGCGGCAGCTTCGTCTTTGGAAGATGTGACTTCGCAAGCCTTTAAAGCGGAACCACGGATGACTGGAACTTCGTCGCCAGGGAATTCGTACTTGGTGAGAAGGTCACGGACGTCCATTTCGACGATGTCGATGAGCTCTGGGTCATCGACCATATCGCACTTGTTAAGGAAGATGATGATCCTTGGAACGCCGACCTGACGAGCAAGAAGGACGTGCTCACGGGTTTGTGGCATGACGCCATCGGCGGCACTGACGACAAGGATGGCGGCGTCCATCTGGGCGGCACCGGTGATCATGTTCTTGATGTAGTCAGCGTGCCCTGGGCAGTCAACGTGGGCGTAGTGACGGGTTTTGGTCTCGTACTCTTCGTGAGCGGAGTTGATGGTGATACCACGAGCTCTCTCTTCTGGGGTGCTATCGATTCCGCCGTAGCCGACGTCTTTAGCATTACCTTCGACACCACCGGTCTCTTTGCCAACAAGGGAAAGGACGTGGCAGATGGCGGCGGTAAGAGTGGTCTTGCCGTGGTCGATGTGGCCGATGGTACCAACGTTAACGTGGACACGGTCACGATTGAATTTCTCTTTTGCCATTGTGTTTTTTCCTCCAAAAATGGTTTTCTAGAAAAGCAGCAAATTAATCATAGAGCAAGCATTTTCGTTTCGCAATAGGTATTACCTATTAGTGAGACGCGCTCTCTTTGACAATTGCCTCTTGGACAAAGCGTGGGGTTTGTCCGTAGTGGTCGAAGCTCATCATGAAGTTGCCACGACCCTGGGTGAGGGAACGAAGGTCGGTGACGTAACCGAACATCTCGCTGAGTGGGATCATACAGGTGAGGATCTTGGCGACACCGCGCTGATTCTCTTCCTGGATCTCACCACGACGACGGGTGACATCGCCGATGACGTCGCCATAGTACTGCTCTGGGGCAGTGATGGTGACCTTCATGATTGGCTCTAAGATGATTGGATCGCACTTCGTAGCGGCTTCTTTGAGAGCCATGGAAGCAGCGATCTTATAAGCAGCTTCCGAGGAGTCTACATCGTGGTAGCTTCCATCGAAAAGCGTAGCTTTGATGTCAATGACTGGGAAGCCAGCGATAAGGCCTCTTCCACAGGCATCTTCCAAGCCTTGCTGAGTTGGCTTGATGAACTCTTTTGGAACGGATCCGCCAACGGTCGCATCGACGAACTCGAAGCCCTTTCCTGGGTTTGGTTCGAATCTGATGGCGACGTCGCCGTACTGACCATGGCCACCACTTTGTTTGATGTATTTGCCACGGGTTTCGGCTGCTTTGCGGATGGTTTCGCGGTAGTTGACTTGTGGACGACCGACGTTGACGGAAACGTTGAATTCACGTCTCATACGGTCGATAAGGACATCGAGCTGGAGCTCACCGACACCACCGATGATGGTCTGACCGGTTTCGGCGTTGGTGTGGACACGGAAGGTTGGGTCTTCTTCAGCAAGTTTCTGAAGAGCGATGGCCATCTTCTCCTGGTCGGCTTTGGTTTTTGGCTCGACGGCCTCTTCGATAACAGGCTCTGGGAAGGTGAGGGATTCGAGGACGACTTTCTCGTTGACATCGCAGAGGGTGTCACCGGTGGTAGTCGCTTTGAGTCCGACGACGGCACCGAGTTCGCCAGCGTGGAGAACGTTGACTTCCTGACGGTGGTTGGCGTGCATAAGGACCAAACGGCCGATACGCTCTTGAACGCCACGGGAGCTGTTATAGACATAGGAACCGGCTTTGAGCTGGCCCTGGTAGACGCGGACGAAGGCAAGACGGCCGATGAATGGGTCGGTTGCGATCTTGAAGGCTAAGCCAACAAATGGGGCATCGTCAGTGGTTTTGCAAACGTATTCCTCGCTACCTTTGGTTCCCTTTTCACCTGGGATATCAAGTGGGGATGGGAGGTAGTCGATGACAGCGTCGAGAAGGAGCTGGACGCCTTTGTTCTTGAAGGCGGTTCCGCAGAAGACTGGGAAGAATTCGGCGGTAAGGACGGCCTTACGGGCGACTCTCTTGATGTCTTCGACGCTTGGTTCTTGACCATCAAGGACCATCATCATGAACTCTTCGTCGTATTCGGCGAGAGCTTCGAGAAGTCTCTGGTGGTAATC
>CADBDO010000052.1:6451-7577 GCA_902793515.1 uncultured Erysipelotrichaceae bacterium
TGAACTGGCTTTCACGTCCGATTGGGAGCTGGAAGGCGGCATATTTGACGCCAAGACGCTCTTTGAGGGTGTCTAAGCACATGAAGAAGTCCGCACCGATGGCGTCCATCTTGTTGCAGAAGACGATCCTTGGAACGTGGAATCCGTCGGCCTGACGCCAGACGGTTTCGGTCTGAGGCTCAACACCATTCTTGGAATCAAGAACGGTGACGGCGCCGTCTAAGACACGGAGTGAACGTTCGACTTCAACGGTGAAGTCAACGTGCCCAGGAGTGTCGATGATGTTGATACGGTGGTTTTTCCAGAAAGCTGTGGTGACGGAAGCGGTAATGGTAACGCCTCTCTCCTGCTCTTGGACCATCCAGTCCATGACGGCGGTGCCTTCATGAACCTCACCGATCTTGTGGGTACGTCCGGTGTAATAAAGGATACGTTCTGAGGTTGTGGTTTTACCGGCATCGATGTGGGCCATGATACCGATGTTTCTAGTGTGGGGAAGGTCGTAAACGTCGCTTTCCTTGATAAGGTTCTCGGCCATAGGTCTTCTCCCTTACCAACGATAGTGGGCGTAGGCTTTGTTGGCCTCGGCCATCTTGTGGACGTCTTCTTTCTTCTTGACAGCGGCACCAGCGCCGTTGGCAGCATCGATGATTTCACCGGCAAGCTTCTCTTCCATGGTCTTCTCACCACGGAGGCGGCTATAGGTGACGAGCCATCTGAGTCCGAGGGTCTGTTTTCTCTCGCTGGAGACTTCGACTGGGACCTGGTAGTTGGCAGCGCCGATGCGGCGGACCTTTAACTCAACCTCTGGCATGATGTTCGCGATAGCAGTAGCGAAGACATCCATGGCTGGCTTCTCGGTCTTCTTTTCGATGAGCTTGAAGGAATTGTAGATAATTGTCTGGCTGGTTCCTCTCTTGCCGTCGTACATGACGCGGTTGATGAGACGGGTGACGAGCTTTGAATTATAAACTGGATCCGGGAGGACATCGCGTTTTTCGATTTTACCTTTGCGTGACATTGTTCATTTTCCTCCTTATTAGTTGCTTCCGCCCTTTTCTGGGGTCTTGGTTCCGTAGAGGGAACGTCCCTGACGACGGGCTTCGATTCCAGCGCAGTCAAGGCA
>CADBDO010000053.1 GCA_902793515.1 uncultured Erysipelotrichaceae bacterium
TCGAATTGGTCGCCGTTATATAGAACGGTATCCAAAGCATCGCCAGCTTTATCGACGGCCTTGGTGAAGGTGTTTCTCCAGACGTCATGTTTGCTAGGATCTTTGGTCTGGGCGTCGCTCATATGGACGGCGGTAACGCTTTTGATCTGCTCACCCTCAACGATGAAGGCGCCATAGGCGTATGAATCGGAAGCGCCGATCTTATAGCTATAGGCCTCACCTTTTTCGAGATTCTCAACGTGGACCTTATGGGTTCTGCAAGTCGTATTGTCGATGGAACTCGAGGTTTTACCACTTGCGGTATAGGCAGGAATCTCATCGTCTTTACTCGAGAAAGCGCCACCTTGGGAATAGGTGACCTCGATGCTAGAGCCACTGATCGGGACAGCGCCGGTGAAGTCGGCCGCTTGTCCTTTGTCGCTCTTAACCAAATAGAGTTCGGTATCCTCGACATCCGCGCTCGTGAGATAGGAGAACCCACGGGAATAGATATCGGAGTAATAGCTCATATTGATGCCCGATGGCATGGCGGTTACTTGGTAAGTCTCGTAGTCTGGCGTGAATTCAGGGCGGACGATCTTGAAGGAAGATGAGGCTTCGCTAGAAGAAGACTCCACTGCTGGTTGGTTTTGGCATGATCCCAAAGACAAGGTCAAAAGACCAAAGCTCAAAACCAAAAGACGTGGGTAAAGGCTATTTTTTGATTTCATCTGATAATCCTCTATAAAGAATGTTGGACAAGATGTTCAACGACTTTATTTATTCTAGCAATGTGAAATTGAGGCTTAAATACCTAAGTAAAAGAAAAAGGACAATTAAATGTCCTGTCTCTTTTCTTTGTAGAAGGTCTTCTCGATGATTCCTCCACCGAGAAGTCGGCCGTCTTCGGCGTATATCGCCGCCCACTGACCTGGGGTGACCGCTTTGACGATATGGTCGAATGTCAAAGTGGCTTCATCGCCAGAAAGTTCGATGGTTATCGGATTATCGACCTGGCGGTATCTGAATTTTGCGAAGCACTTCAGAGGTTTATCTGGCCTTGGTCCGACCCAGTTGAGACGGCTAAGTGTGCAGGAATCGCTATTGAGGTGTTCGTCTTCCTCGCCGCGCCCAACGTAGAGAATGTTATTCTGGACATCTTTCTTGGCAACGAACCAAGCGGTGTCAGGCTCCCCTTTCACTCCTCCGATGCCTAAGCCTTTTCTTTGGCCGATCGTGTAATAGAGGACGCCGATGTGCTCACCGAGGACTTTGCCGTTCTCGATATCGACGATTTTGCCATTATGGGCAGGGAAATAATTCTGCAAGAATTCCCTGAAATGTCTTTCTCCGATGAAGCAGACACCTGTTGAGCCATGTTTGCCTGCTACCTCATCGAGGCCTAATTTGTCGGCGATTTCTCTCGCTTCGACCTTGGTTATGTCTTCCATTGGCCAAAGGCACTTCTCGATCTGGCTTTCGTCAAGATCGCAAAGGAAATAGGTCTGGTCTTTCTTGAGGTCGGTTGGCTTTGAAAGGTAATAGATGCCGTCTTTTTTGACCTTTTTGGCGTAATGGCCCATGGAGATATAGTCGTATCCATTCTCGACGGCGTACTTAAGGAATGGACCGAATTTGATCATCGAATTGCAAAGGATATCCGGATTTGGGGTGCGGCCTTTCTTATATTCATCGAGGAAATAAGAGAAAACGTCGTCCCAGTATTCTTTGACATAGTCAATGCGGATAAGCGGGATGCCAAGTTTCTTCGCAACCGCCACAGCGTCGTCATAGTCTTTTTCTTGGGGACACTGATCGTTTTTGATGGTTGGGTTTCCAAGTATGTCACCGTTGGTGAAAGCATCCCAGTTACGCATGAAAGCGCCGGTCACATCGTAGCCTTGCTCAAGAAGCTTATGGGCCGCGATTGCGCTATCGACCCCACCGCTAAGACCTAAGAGGACTTTCTTTTTCATTGTTTGCCTCCAAAGATCTCATCGCTATCAAGCCAAAGAGTGAATGGTCCATCGTTAACGAGCTCGACTTTCATGTCGGCTCCGAAAACGCCTTCCCCTAACTCTGGGAACTTTTCTCTTAAAAGACCGTTCCAATATCCGAAGAGGGTTTTAGCCTGGTCTGGCGCCATCGCCTTCACGAATGATGGGCGGTTTCCTTCTTTTGCCGAGGCATAAAGGGTGAACTGACTGACCGAAAGGATATTCCCTCCGATGTCGAAGATCGATTTATTGGTTTTGCCATTCTCGTCTGGGAAGATGCGGAGTTTGGTGACTTTTTCGGCCATACGCTCAGCGACGGAACGGTCATCGCCCTCGGTGAATGCAACAAAAAGCAAGAAGCCACGGCCAATTTTGGCGACTTCCTTCTCTTCGATTGTGACCGATGCCCTAAGCACCTCTTGGACAAGAACTCTCATGTTTTCTGTTTGTGATTTTGTCGTCGGAGAACGTCTTTGACATTCTCCCTGACGCTAGGAGAATACCCCTAAAACCCTTTTTCTTCAACTCTGACGAGAAAGGGAAGAGATTAAATTCGCTCAATTTCGCACTCCACACTGAATCAAAATGAATTGAAGAT
Organism: uncultured Erysipelotrichaceae bacterium; assembly: GCA_902793515.1. Taxonomy (GTDB): domain Bacteria; phylum Bacillota_I; class Bacilli_A; order RFN20; family CAG-826; genus UBA4951. The sequence continues at coordinate 2,575 of CADBDO010000053.1, forward strand.
TGACGAAGATTTTTGCCTCTTTTCTCTTATTAATAAGGATATATATGCATATTGATTGAAATTGACCGATTGGTTCTTAACAATTCTCAAAATTGTTTCGTACCCTATTTATTTTTTTCGAGCGATTCTATTATAATAGAAAAGATGGATTTTCAGAATTCACTAGCACCATATCTTCCTGAAGAAGAGATTCAGGGACTCCTAAAGGCTATCCAAGAGGGTAAAACCACCCACTGTCTTTTGATTAACACTGACAAGATTACCGATGAGGAATTCGTCAAGCGTTTTCCAAACGTCAGGAAGCACCCTTTTGTTGAGCACGCTTATTATTACGACAAAGAGGAATACGATTTCGGATCGAGCCTCTACTATCTTGCCGGCGTCTATAGCATCCAGGATGCCAGCGCGATGATGGTCAACTACTTCCTCAAACCAGAGGAAGATGACGTCATCCTCGATATGTGCGCCGCCCCTGGCGGAAAGAGCATCGGTTGCTCCTTACCCAAGAGCCAAAGAAATGTCACAGAACGTCGAGAGAATGGGTCGCGGAAACATCGTTGTTTCCTCCACCGACTTCGTCTTCTCCTACGTCCACTTCGGTGACACCTTCGACAAGATCATCCTCGACGCCCCATGCAGCGGCTCCGCGATGATGAGAAAGAACGAAGCTGCCGAGCAAGATTGGAAGTATTCCAAAGTCAAAGCCAACGCTAAACGCCAAAGCGAGCTTCTCGAGCTTGCCTATAACATGCTTAAACCTGGCGGAATCATCTCTTACAGCACCTGCTCCTTCTCCTACGAGGAAGATGAGGCTGTTGTCCTTGCTTTCAAAGAGAAGCATAAGGAAATCGAGATCGTTCCTCTTCCAGAGCATCCTTCCTTCTATAGGACGAGCGCTCTTAAGGAAGCCGTCCGCCTCCATCCAAGCCACTTCGAAGGCGAAGGACAGTTCATCTGCCTCCTCAAAAAGCCAGGAACCATCGTCAAAACCAAAAAGACCGTCGTCTCTAATGAAAGATACAAGCTCTTCTGCCAAGACTATGGCATCCAGGAGAGAAGCAACGAGCTTCGTAGAGACAAATTCTATTCCTTATACCAGCACTTTGATGTCAGCCATCTCAATATCTTGAGATACGGCGTCAAACTCTTCGAGATGCGTGACAGCGGAATCTTCATCCCTGACCACCACCTCGCCGCCTATCTTGATGTCTCTTATTCCGTCAAGATCACCGAAGAAGAAGCCAAAGCCTATATCTACGGAAACACCTTCCCAATGGATAAAGAAGACGGCTTCTACATCGTGAGCTATGACAACGTCAACTTAGGTTTCGTCAAAGTCACCCAAGGCATCGCCAAAAACCACTATCCAAAGAGCTGCATAGTGATGGCGAAACAAAGGAAAATCTTCGGAGATTAAGCGATTTCCTTCATCTCATTGAAGTCATAACGGACGAAGATATCCCTCTTCCTCTTGCGGAGAGGGATTTTTTGTTCGCCCATTTCAAAGTACTTTTTGTCGAATTTCTTTAGACGCTCGATCTCTGAGATTGTCCACGCACGGACTTTCTCGGCGAGTTCTTCGCTAGAAAGGTCTTTATATTCCTCAGCGGTGATCGGTTTGCCGAAAACAATGCTGATTGGGAGCGATTTATAGTCTGGTTTGGTCTTAAGACCACGGAAGTTACCCCACATGGCGATTGGGATGATTGGGGCACCGACGCGGGTCGCGGCTTTAAAGGTGCCGGCGTGGTAATCGGCAGGAAGGGTATTCTCAGGGTCCTTGTTCCTCGTTCCTTCTGGGAAGATGAGGACGGAGGCTTTCTTGTTTTTTAAGGTATTGCTGCACTCAAGGATGATCTTGAGGGACTGTTTGAGGTCCTCTCTATCCATGAAGACGCCGCTGAGCGATTTGAAAGCTACGCCGACGAAAGGCATCTCCTCCACTTCTTTTTTGCCAACCAAAAGGAGAGGCTCCTTGATGAATGACATAAGGATGAGCGGATCCAAGAATGAGGTATGGTTTGCAACAATCAGGGCTTTCTCCCCGGATTTGTTGAGGTTTTCGTAATTCTCAAAGCCCTCAACACGGATATCCATATGGAAATGGCGGGTCAAAGACTGAAGGGTTTTCTGAGCCTTTCCCCATCTTTCTTCCCAAGGGTATCTTTCAGGGTGGTTAGCTCTTTTTCTGAAATGGTGCAGATAATCATGGAGGATTCTGACACCGAGAGTAGGTACGATTCTAATATACTTGTTGCACATGCCTCAAATTATAGCACCTTGTAGCCAATAGGCTAAGCGACGCTTCTTAATTCTTTGGAAGAGGACTTTCTTTGGCTAGTCGCTCTCTTCTCTTTTGGAAGAGGGAAAAGCTCCTCGAGCTCAGAAATGACGACGACTCCGATCTCATCTCTCGTCTCAATCCAGCCGCGCACGATTACGCGTGTTCCATTAGGAAGGGAGTAGAAAGACGTTTTGATGTTCCCAAAAGCGTGGACCGGGACTTTGAAGACGCTCCCAAAAGGCCTTTCGGCGTAAAGATCCGCGACGGCATGAAGATTGACGTAACGGTAAAGCTCTCCGCTTTTGAGAGCGAAAATGTCGCCGAGTTCACCGGCGAGAAGCGTGGTCGAAATCATTGGTATTTCCTCCTATTCGTCGATCAATTTGCCACGACTAGAAGGGAATCCTTTGGTACCAAGACGTTGTTGAGCTTCGTATTCGTTCCTAAAGCCTTGCCTCCACCAGTGAAGAGGAGGGTGACTTCTTTCTCAAACGAGTAGTTGATCGGCTCGTTTGTCGGATTGAGGAATATCGAGATGTCTTTTAACGGGTAGAAGGACTTCTCGTCGTGTAGTACTACGAGAATAGCGCCTCCACCTATTTCTTTTACATCGACATGTGGTGCGATCTTTGAAAAATCAGGCGATTTTAACGATTTAAACGCTGAACGAAAACTCAGTAAATCTCGGAAGAAATTGGCCTCCATGTGTTTGGAGTCTAAAAGTACGTAGGAAAATTTATTTATGGTGTCTCCGGCCTTGTAGGAGTTATCGTTTCCGAACTTGCTTTGGCCGATTTCCTGGCCCATGTGGAAGAACGGGATGCCAAAGGAGAAGGCCACTGCGGCAAGAGCCAATTTGCATCTGGCCTCTTTCTCTTTGGAACTCTTGATTCCTCTTGTCTCAAGGTAATCGAAGTATGTGCGGTTATCATGGCACTCAACATAGTTGATGGTTTGGGTTGGGTGCTTGAACATCGGGAGGCGGCCGCTCCACTCTTGGGATGAGCCGAATAAGCTATAGAGGAAATGGTCTTTGGCGGCCATGTCCCCGGCGATATAAGCCTTCACGCTTTCGCGGTATGAGTCATTGAAGAAAGCGAATTCAGGGAGGATTGAGGCGTTCCCCATGTTCGCGAGTTTGTGATGGGTCTCGCAACCCATATTCCAACCCTCTCCATAAGTCATGAATGATGGGTCTTTGGATCGGCCGTATTTCGCGATTTCCCTGACAGTTTCCGCGTCGATTATGCCCATAAGGTCAAAACGGAAGCCATCGACATCGTAATAATCGATCCACCACTTCGCCGAATCGACGATGAGTTTGTGGACCATTCTCTTTTCGCTGGCAAGGTCGTTTCCACAGTAGGAAGTGTTCTGGAGCTTGCCGTTCTTGTGCTTTCTGAAGTAATAGCCAGGAACGATCTTCTCAAACGAGGAATTGAGGTAATCGTAGACATGGTTATAGACCACATCGAGATTGACCCTGATGCCTTTCTTATGGAAGGCCTCAATCATCATCTGAGCCTCAACGACCCTTGCTTTTGGGTCATTAGGATCGGAAGAATAAGAACCCTCTGGGACAAAGTATTGGGCTGGGTCATAACCCCAGTTATATGAGTTTTCTGGATGGAGTTCGTCGATCGTCGCTACATCGTTGATCGGAAGAAGCTGGAGATGGGTGAAGCCAAGGCTCGTGAAGTAATCAAAGCCCGCTCTATGACCTTTCTCGGTCTTTCTGTTTTCTTCGATAAGGCCTAAGTATTTGCCTTTGTTGACGATGGTCGAATGAAGGTCGCTGGTCATATCTCTGACATGGCCTTCATAGATGATTGCATCGGTGTAATTGTCGATGCGAGGAAGGTTCGCTCTTTCCTTTTTGACGGAGAGGGCTTCGAGGTTAAGGACGACGCTCGATTTGGCGTCCGCCATCGAGCCTTTCGCATATGGATCAATGCTCTCTAAAGCGATTTCGTTATTGGTGACTTCATAAAGATATTCAGCTTCGTCGAGGTCGCCTTTGATAACAATCTCATAGACACCTTTTTCTTTTCTGAACATGCTAATGTTCAAGAATACTTCGTCGCCTTTCTTTTTGAGTTTGAGGACGACTTTCGAAGCTAAAGGAGCCCAGAGCCTAAAGGTCGTCTGGGTCTTGCGATACATCGCTCCAAGCTCGCCGTCGAAATAATATTCCTCGTCGAAGTTCTTAAATGAGGTCGCGTCTTTGACGTCGAGAGGAACTCTTCCAACGGAAGGCACGAGCAAGAAATAGCTATGTCCTAACGGAAGAGGCTTAGTCAGATGAAAATCGACGTAACTCCTTCCTTTTGTGCCATGCAGTTTCAAAACATCCTTATGGTCGATAAGGAGGGAGATATGGGGATCCTCTATTGCTGGGGAAAAACGGATGACGTCTTCCTCAATCAGTTTTGCGGAGATGAATAGTTCTTTCATTCGTATAACGCCGTGGCAATCGCAAAACCGCCGTCATCGCTGATGGAGACGCTATAGGTTTTGCCTTTGAAAAGGATATATGGGGCACCTTCTTCTTCGTGGAGGACCTCCACTTCGTTCATCGGGGCTAAGGCCAAGCCTTTGCCGGTTGCTTTCATGAAGGCTTCTTTGGCAGCGAAGAAACCCGCGACGCATTCAGCTTTGTTGGTGCGGGCTTCGTAATATTCCATTTCCTTTGAGGAAAGTATTTTCTTCGCAAGACGGTCCGGATCTTTGATTCGGGCTATCTCAACCATATCCGTTCCGATTCTCATTAGTTATCCGATCCGAGTTTGATGTCCTCTAGTTCGTTTGGCGCGTGGACAAGGACCTTGCAGCCCTTTGAAGAGCTAGGGCTATCCGGTGCCATGGCGACGATTCCATCAGCCTGAAGCATCGCGAATAATTTGCCTGCGCGAGGGAATCCGACGCCGAATTGTCGCTGAATTTTGGAAATTGAGGTGTATTCGGTGGCCATGACTTGCTCTTTGACCATGTTGTAGAAATCCTCATCGGATTGGGCTTTGAGCTCGGCTCTAGAGACCGTTGGCATAGCCGCTTCAGCCGCTTTCGCTTCGGCCTCATGGTCAACGAGGTCAAGGAAGTTGTCGTCATACATGGTGCCTAAGCCTTGACTATTGATGAAGGAGACGACTTTCTCGATCTCGCCATCGTCGACAAGACAGCCTTGGGCACGGGTTAAACCGTTTCTCGCGATAAGCGAGCAATCGATAAGCATGTCACCATGTCCGACGAGGTCTTCGGCACCGCCCTGACCGATGATGGTCTGGGAGTCGATCGCGCTAGACATCGAGAGAGCGACACGGACAGGGATGTTCGCTTTGATGACGCCGGTGATGACCTGGACGCTTGGACGCTGGGTGGCGATGACAAGGTGGATGCCGGCAGCACGGGCTTTTTGAGCTAAGCGGACCACCGCTTCGCCGATGTTCTTGCAGGTATCGGAAAGGTCGGCGTATTCATCGATGAATACGGAGATGAATGGGAGTTTCTTAAGCCCATTCTTTGGAGCATAGGAAGAGTTGAAAGCACGGATATCACGGACTTCCGCTAACTCGAACAATCTGTAGCGGCGTTCCATTTCCTCGATGAGTTTGTCCATGCAGACCTTAGCCTCGCTTGGCTCTTTGATGATTGGGCAAAGAAGATGAGGGAGGTCCTTGTACTTGGACATCTCAACACGCTTAGGATCGACGAGGACGATCTTGCAGTCCTCAGGTCTGTTCCTCATGACAAGGGACATGATGAGGCCGTGCATGAAGATGGATTTACCTGAACCGGTCGTACCTGAGACGAGAAGGTGAGGGAATTTGCTTAAGTCTGAGCAGATGCATTCGCCGGAGATGTTCATGCCGAAAGGAACATACATGTTCGCGGATGGATCGGTTGGCATGCTTTCGATCATTTCTTTCAAAGAAACGATGGTCGTTTTGAGGTTAGCGATTTCTAAGCCGGAGGTGACTTTGCCCCTGACGACTTCCTCGAAACGGACGGCCACGCCGTTAAGACGCATGGAGATGTCTTTCATGTAACGTCCGATGGAGGAGACGGAAACGCCGGTGTCAGGCTGGATATCGTAACGGGTGACGGATGGGCCGACGGT
>CADBDO010000054.1 GCA_902793515.1 uncultured Erysipelotrichaceae bacterium
CCACAACAAGGCTAAGAACATAAACGCTCTCGGGAAGGTTATGGCTAGTGAGTATAACAGCGTCATCCCAAGCGACAAAAAGACCCTCACATCCCTCCCGGGAGTCGGCATCAAAACCGCTGGAGTTTTCCTTCTCGAAAGAAGGGGAGAGCAAGTCATTCCAGTGGACACTCACGTGAGAAGAATTGCAATTCGTTTAGGTTTTGCAGGGGAAAATGACGAATTTAGCGTAATTGAGCGCAAATTAGAAAAAGCGTTCCCTTATGAGGAACACTCTTTTGTACATCATTCGTTTATCAATTTTGGGAGAACCAAATGCTCTGCCCAAAGACCAGCTTGCGAGGGCTGCCCTCTAGCGGTTTATTGCAAGTACAGCTCATCCACCAAAGGCAAGAAATCCAAACGTGGATGATATCCCTCTTTGATGAGGTGACCTTTCTCTTTGATCTCAGATACAGGAATAGATGCGGATGCGCGAGGTTTGCTTCTATAGAACTCGCAGATGTATTTCGCGTCGATCAAATAGACTTCATGGAGTAAGTCGATGGAGATGATGAAGAAAGCGATTCCGCCTTGGCGGATAACCTCTTCAAGATGGTCGACTTGTTGTGGGGCGATGTTATTCAAAGGAAGAGAAGTCTTTGACTTCGTGCTCTTGGCCTCAAAGTCTAAATACTTTCCTTTATAGACTCCGTTATAGTCGGTCGTGGACTGGGTCTCGAAATACGCTTGGGTGATCGTTGCACCATGCGAATAATCGACTTTGACGATATTGATTGGGGTTGGCCTCTTATAAATAAGAGCCATCCCTTTTTCTCTATAGTATAAGCAGGAATCGTTGAGCTCATTCTCAAGGACCATGCCGCGGTTTGCCGCGCTTAAAATATGCTTCTTGGCTTTGACTGGCTTCTTAGCCTTCAAAGGAGCGGTAGGGGCTTTGACTCCGGCAGGGTATTTGATTGTCATTTGAAAGTCTCCGCGACAGCAATGTCCCATTCTTCTGGGTTAACGGCTTCGCCACTTGTGAGTTTCTTGATGATTTTGGATACAGGTGCTGGTGCGTGGTGGTAATGGGTTAAGGTCTTGCCGTATTCTTCCGCTAAGATATCAGGTCTATCTAAGACGGCTTTGTAGAGATCCATGAGGTTATAGGCATCCGCTACAGCATCATGGGCTTTTCCTTCGAAAGGAACCTGGAAAACTTTGAGGTAGTTGGCAAGGGAAAGAGGGTTGCCATTTAGGTCTTGGACGTATGGAGCGAGGAAAGCGCTGAAATCGAAATCGTTCCTCGTGATGTATTTGACGATGATCTCGCTCGCATCAGGATTCTCTTCTAAGGACCTATGGAAGATGACCATGTCATGGTTACCAAAGGTAACAAAAAGAGCATCTTCCCAATGTTTGCCAACGTATTTGCGGAAATCACGGAGGACTTCGGCGAATGGCCTGCCTTCTTTTTTGAGAAGCTGCTCACTGATGCCCGTCATGTTCTCGACGAAATGGCCGATTCTGTTATGGGCCAAGACATAACGCTTGAATGGGGCGTGGACTTTCTTGATGGTGCCATCCTCATTGAGGGTGGTTAAGTATGCGCCAATCTCGATCATCTCGTGGCTATATCCCGTTCCCTCAAGGTCGACAAAAACGAGTGCGCGTTTTTTCCTGAGTTTGCGGTCGAGAATTTTCATGGGCATATGATAACACGAAAAAAGGCTCTCGAAGGGGGTAAAAAAAGCGCCCCCTTATGGGCGGCGCTTGTGACTTGCGTATCTTTCCTCGTCTTCAGAGCTCTTGTATTTCTCTTTCTTGCAGCAATCTTCGTCTTTGCAGCAATCTTCGTCTTTCTTATTGAATGGCGACATGGCGGCATAGTAGACAGGGATGAGAAGGAAGAGGATCCACATTGGGTGCCATAACTCGAAGTAGAAGCCTAAGAAGATGTAGACGGCAACAATTAAGACTGGCAAGGCGAATTTGTTTGGGTTTCTCTTTTCGATGGCCTCAAGGATGGAAGCGATGATGATAGGGAAGAGGATGACGATCCACCAGGTTGACCATCCGTACTTTGGAACGTAGAAGCCAAGGAGTAAGTAGGTGATGACAGCAAGGAGCATAAGGACCGAGGTTGTGAGGGTGATGGCAAGCTGCCAGCCTTTGCTCTTATGTCCGTCATACTTTTTGTATTTTTCTTTGGCTTCGGCGATGCTGAGTCTTTCGCCGTCTTTGTCGACGATGGTGACTCCCTCGTCATCAAACTGAACGGCTTGTCCTTCGTCATCAGTGAGACGGACGCCGGCAGGGCCATTTCTAGAAGCTCTTTCCTCTTTGACGTTGCGGGCGATGTCCTCAATGGATTCGTCTGTGTTGAGAAGGTCATCAAGTGACACGCCATAGATCCTTGCCAAACAAATAAGGTTATCCGTGTCAGGCGACGCCTCTGCGCGCTCCCACTTGGACACGGCTTGACGCGAGAGGCCTAACCTGTCCGCGAGCTCTTCCTGTGAGAGTCCGCTCTTTTTTCTGAGCTCAATTAGTCTGTTTGCGATTTCGATGTTCATTCTTTTGTCCTCCGACAGGCACTAGATTAAATAAGCAACTGGTTGCGTACTACCAAGTCTGGTTTGCACTTCAGCAACTATCGGTTGCGGAAATAGAAATATCCAGTATTTGCGGTGGTTTTTGAACCAAAAATATTTTACAAAAATAATAAATTTTTTCAAAAACTTTAGAACTATTTTCTGTAAATATTCTTGCGCCCCATTATTGAACTAAGATACGCGCTTAAATATAATTTAAGGAAGGTATGGAAAAGAACGTTAAACTAACCATAAACGACATCTACAACCGTCGTTTCGAAAAAGATGTCAAAGGCTATAACCCAGATGAGGTTGATGCCTTCCTCGATGAGATCATCAAGGATTATGACGCCTACGAGAAGGCGCTCGCGTCTCTTGAGGATGAGGTAGACAAACTCAACAAAGAGCTCTCTTCCAAAACCAATGACGTCTCCACTCTCGCCAAGAGAGCGATGGACGCCGAAAGCAAGGCCAAGGAGCTTGAGATCCAAAACGCCTCCCTCAACAACAAGTTCGCGGGTATCAAGCCAGGCGAAACCATAACCGCGGAGAATCTTGAGTACATTCAGAAGATCCACGATTATGAAACCTTCCTGTATCAGCAAGGTTACGACGTGACCAAAATCAGGAAGAACAACAAATAAGAAACATTCCGACCCAGGCGACTACTGGGAAACTAGAGGAAAGTCCATGCTCGCACACCCTGTGATGGATGTAGTGATTGCGCTAGGCCAATAAATAAGCCTAGGCACGTAGGAGTACGTGACGGCGGATGAACATCTCACGTAGATGGGAATCCATAAAGTGCCACAGAGACGAGCTTGTTAGCGATAACAAGATGAAACGTTGGTAAACCCCACAAGCGAGAAACCCAAATTTGGTAGGGGAAGAAGAAGGAGAGAACCGAATCGAATTCTTCCAGAGAAATCTGAGATTAATTATCGCCCTCGACAGAACATGGCTTATCGGGTCGGAAACTCACTACAATGAACTTACCTACGAAATTAACTCTTAGCCGTATCGTGATCGTCGTGGTCATGCTCATTGGCTTATTCACCTGCGACATCCTCTATATGGCTGGCATCCTCAATATGCCAACCCTTGGCCCAGTCAATGTGGCCTATCTCATCTGCTTCGTTCTCTTCATCATCGCCTCAATCACTGATGCCTTAGATGGAAAGATCGCCAGAAAGTACAACCTCGTCACCGATATGGGCAAATTCCTTGACCCAGTCGCTGACAAACTTCTCGTTAACTTAACCCTTATATATTTAGCCCTTCCTCATTTCGGCCTAGATAAGCAGGCAATCATTCCTGTCTCTTGCGTCATCATCATGATCGGCAGAGACCTCATTATTGATGCCTTCAGATTAGCGGCGGCTTCAAAAGGTTCCATCCTTGCCGCGAATATCTTCGGTAAGCTCAAAACCGTCTTCCAGATGGTCGCCATCCCAATGGTTTTCCTCAACAGCTGGCCGTTCGCCTACTTTGATGCAGGTTGGAACAACTACCTCAGAATCTGCAACATCGCCGTCTACCTTGCTACCGCGATGTCTCTCCTCTCATTAATCATTTATCTCAAGCAAAACTGGCATATTTTGACTGAGGAGAAACAAAAATGATCAATCTTGAGAAAGCGAAATCCGTCCTTAAGGCTCTTGAAGAAAAAGGACTCACCCTTGGCTCTGTTGAGTCTCTTACAGGGGGATTATTCGCTTCCACGATTTGCTCCGTCCCTGGAGCGAGCAAAGTCTTCAAAGGCTCATTCATCACCTATGCGACGAGCATGAAGACCGACTTCCTCAACATCAACAAGGACTTCATCGACAAATATGGAGTCGTCTCCAAAGAAGTCGCTAGAGAAATGGCCATCATCGGCCGTCATGGACTTGAAGTCGATGTCTGCGTCTCCTTCACTGGCAACGCTGGGCCAACCAAAGAAAAAGGTAAGGCGCCCGTTGGACGCGTGAATATGTGCGTATCCACACGCGAGGGTTACGTGAACATCGAGAAGGACTTCAAACTCGAAAGAAACGAAATGAGAGAAGAGTGTGTGAATTCGATGCTCGACGCTCTCGAAGAAATTTACGGAAAATAAAAAAATCGGGACAAAGGTCCCTATATATAAGGTGGAGGTCATTGAATATGGCAAAAGCTAAAGAAACGCAAAACCAAACCAACAGAGACGAAGCTCTCGCCTTAGCCATCAAGAACATTGAGAAAGCATATGGCAAAGGATCCGTCATGAAACTCGGAGATCGCCCACACGTTGATGTGGACGTCATCCCTTCCGGTTCCCTTCTCATCGACAACACCTTAGGTGTCGGCGGTTACCCAAAAGGACGTATCATCGAAATCTATGGTCCAGAGAGCAGTGGTAAGACCACTCTCGCTCTTGAAGCAGTCGCCCAAGCCCAGCAAAAAGGCGGACGCGCTGCCTATGTCGATGCTGAACACGCAATCGATCCGGAATACGCCGCCAAGCTTGGCGTCGATATCGACGAACTCATCCTTTCCCAGCCAGATAATGGCGAACAAGCACTTGAGATCGTTGAGATGCTTGCCCAGTCTGGCGCTATTGACATCATCATCGTCGACTCCGTCGCCGCCCTTGTCCCACAACAGGAACTCGATGGCGTCATGAGCGACAACCAAGTCGGACTCCAGGCCCGCCTTATGTCGAAAGCCATGCGTAAGCTCGCTGGCATCCTAAACAAGACTGGATGCTGCGTCATCTTCATCAACCAGCTCCGTGAGAAAGTCGGAGTCTTCTATGGCAACCCAGAGACCACGACCGGTGGCCGTGCCCTTAAGTTCTACGCTTCCATCCGTATTGACTTAAGAAGACAAGACGCCATCAAAGCTGGTGTCGATATCATCGGTAACACCGTCAAAGTCAAAGTCGTCAAGAATAAGGTCGCCCCGCCATTCAAGAGCTGCTCCGTCGACATCATCTTCGGCAAAGGCATTTCCAAAGAAGGCGAACTCCTTGATGTTGGTGTCGAAAAAGGATTCATCCAGAAGACCGGCAACTGGTATGTCATCGATGGCGAGAAGATCGGAAACGGCCGCGAAGCCGCTAAAGACTTCCTCCTCTCCAATGAGAAAGTCGCCAAAGAGATCGAAGAGAAGATTCGTGCTTCCTTCGCCGCCAGTGGAGTGGCTGCCACCGACGACGGTGAGGTTATTGAATAAACCATTTAAAAACTAGGCCCGTGGATTCACGGGTCTTTTTTTGTGGCAAAATGCAAAAATAATTGGGTTTTGTAAGTGATTTTTCGCTTTTTATAAGCGCTTTCCTAAATATTTTTGTGTAAACTTTGCTATTCGCTATAGAGTTTTTTAACTCTAGTTTCTATAATTTCCTTGGTACCAAATGGTCCGCTACCCAATTCATATAGATTGGCTAGGTTACGTTTCGGGAACGATCCCCGTGATATACACATATCCAGAAAACGGAATTCTTTCATTTTAATGAATGGGTATAGCCTTTGATGCTTATCATTTTTTAGGAGTTATAAAAATTTATGGATCCAGTACTAGCAATAGTCCTTATCTGCGTTGCTCTTTTACTCGGTATCCTCGGAACTTTCTTCGTGATGCAGTTCGTCACCAACGGAAAAGTTAAGAGTGCTGAGAAGAGTTCGAAACAGATCGTTCGCGACGCGGAAATCAAGGCCGAGCGAATCACCAAAAACGCGGAGATCGACGCTAAGCAGACTGCCTTCGAGATGAAGCAGAACGCTCAGAACGAAATCCGTCAGATGAAGCAAGAGATTCAGCTTGCTCAAAACAAACTCGATGCCCGTGAAGAGGCTATCGACGCCCGTGACAATGCCCTTGTCCAGAAAGAGAACGCTTTAGACAGAAAGAGCGAAACCCTTTCCCAGAAGATCGAGGCCAATGACAGAAAGTCTGAGGAACTCGACAAGAAGATCGATGCCATCATCTCCGAGCTTGAGAAAGTCTCCGGCATGTCCGTCAAGGAAGCCCACGACGAAATCATGGCCAGAGTCGAAAGCAAGATGTCGACCGAAATCGCCGCCTACATCAAGAACGCGGAAGATGAGGCCAAAGACACTGCTGAAGCCAAGGCCAGAGATCTTCTTGCCCTCGCTTGCGACAAATACGCCCAAGACGTCACCACCGAACGTTCGGTCGCCGTCATCGCCCTTCCAACCGATGAACTCAAAGGACGCATCATCGGACGTGAAGGAAGAAACATCCGTGTCCTTGAAAGCACCCTTGGTGTTGACCTTGTCATCGATGACACCCCAGAGGTCATCACTATCAGCTGCTTCAACCCAATCAGACGTGAAATCGCCCGTAGAACCATGGAAGCCCTCGTCAAAGATGGCCGTATCCAGCCAGGCAGAATCGAAGAGATCGCTGCCAAGTTCAAGGTCGAAGTCGAAAACGATTGCCAGAAAGCCGGTGTCGATGCCGCCAACAAGCTTGGCCTCCCACGCATCAACCGTGAGCTCCTCGCCGTCCTTGGCAAACTCAAATACCGCACCTCTTATGGTCAGAATGTCCTTCAGCATTCCATCGAAGTCGGTTATCTCACCGGCATCATGGCCGCTGAACTTGGCCTTGATCAGAACTTAGCCCGTCGCGCTGGTCTTCTCCATGACATTGGTAAAGCCATCGACTTCGAACAAGAAGGTTCACACGCTTCTTTGGGTGCTGAACTTGCCAGAAAGTATGGCGAGCCAGACGTCGTCGTCAACTCCATCGAAGGCCACCATGGCGATGTCCCTCTTAAGAGCGTCATCTCCCACCTCGTCGTTGCCGCCGATACTTTAAGTGCTGCCCGCCCAGGTGCTAGAAGCGAGACTCTTGAGACCTACACCAAACGTATCACTCAGCTCGAAGAGATCGCCAAAGGTTACGATGGCGTTCAGCAGGCTTACGCTATGCAGGCTGGCCGTGAGATTCGTGTCATGGTCATTCCTGAGAGAGTCAGCGACGCCGAAGCCGTCAGAATGGCGCAGCAGCTCCGTGAGCAGATTGAGACCACTATGACCTATCCAGGCCAGATCAAGGTCTCCGTCATCCGTGAGTACCGCGCTAACGAATTAGCGAAATAATCAAAGGAAGATGAGAATCCTTTTCTTTGGAGATATTGTGGGGAAGGTGGGTCGCGACGCGGTCCATCTTTCTTTGCCTAAACTCGTCAAAAAATATGGCGTTGATTTCGTCATCGCCAATGGCGAGAACGCCTCCCATGGAAAGGGTCTCACCGAATCCAATTACCATTTCCTCGTCGAAAGCGGTGTCGACTGTGTCACCCTTGGAAACCATTATCATTCCAAGAGCCAGATCGATTACTACATCGACGATGCTGACTATTTAGTCAGACCTATCAACCTTAAGAACTACTCCCTCGGAGAAGGCTCAGCCGTCTTCACCGTGAACGGCATGGATGTCCGTGTCACCAACGTCATGGGACAAGCCTTCATGAGCGAAGAAGTGGAAGACCCAATCAAGACAATGGAGGAATTCTTGGAAACCACCAAGCCTTGCATCCACATCGTTGATTTCCACGCTGACTCAACAAGTGAGAAAGCCATATTCGGCCACTTCTTCGATGGAAGAGTCACCGCAGTTCTTGGAACCCACACCCATGTAGCCACAAACGACTGCCACATCTTAGAAGGCGGGACAGCTTTCCAAAGCGATGTCGGCATGTGTGGCGATCCTGATGGCGTTATCGGTTTCGAAAAAGAAAGCGTCATCAACCGCATCGTCTATGGCGAAGGTCGTTTCGAGTTAAACGACAAAGCCAGGATGATGATCAACGCCGTCCTTATCGACGTTGATGAACTTACCTATAAAGCAACCGCGATTACCCCAATCGTGAGCATCGTGGAGAAATAAGATGAGCAAAGTAACAATACTCAATAGACCTTGCCAGAAAGACGCGGCCAAACGTCCAGAAGTGGAACGCGTTTTCGCTAATAGAAAAGTGCCTGAAATCCTAAAATCCTTTGCAAAAGGACGTTATTTTTATATTAGAACCTATGGATGTCAGGCCAATATCCGTGACGAAGAGATCATGGCAGGCTTCCTCACCGAAGCCGGTTTTACCCGCACTTACGAACAGGCTCAGGCCGATGTCGCAATCATCAATACCTGTGCTGTTAGAGAAAACGCCGAAGAGAAGATCTATGGCGAAATCGGTTCCTTCAAAGCCAATCACACCAAGAACAAAGACTTCATGCTTGTCATCGCTGGATGCGTCATGGGCGAAGATGGAGTAGGGGAAAGCTTAATCAACACCTACCCATTCATCAGCCTTGTTATCGGCACCCACGATGTCGCTAAGATCAACGACCTCCTTGCCAAGTATTTGGAAGAAAGGAAATCCATCGTTAACATTCGTTCCTTCTCTTCAGAGATCGTTGAGAATCTTCCATCAATCCGTCTTAATGACACCCAGGCTTTCGTCAACATCGCCTATGGCTGCGACAAGTTCTGCACATATTGCATCGTTCCTTTCACAAGAGGAAGAGAAAGAAGCCGTCACGTCGAAGATGTCGTTGCCGAATGCAAGAAGCTTGTCGACGATGGCTACAAACAAATCACTTTGCTTGGCCAGAACGTCAATAGCTATGGTCTCGATTTGAAAGACGGAACTACCTTCGCCCACCTTCTTGAAGAAGTTGCGAAACTCGGTGTCCCTCGTCTTCGTTTCCTCACCTCATATCCAAGCCAATTCGATGATGAGATGATCGAGACGATGGCCAAATATCCAAACATCGATAAGTGGCTTCACTTCCCAGTTCAAAGCGGTTCTTCTTCTTGTTTAAGAAGAATGGGCAGAAGATACACAAGAGAAGAGTACCTTGAAAGAGTCAGAGCCATCAAAGCCAAGATGCCTGATATCGCTCTCATCATCGTCGGCTTTCCAGGCGAGACCGAGGAAGAATTCGAAGACACCCTCACCCTTGCTAAAGAAGTTGGATACTCAAGCGCATTCACTTTCATCTATTCGCCTCGTCCAGGAACTCCTGCCGCCACAATGAAACAGGTTCCTCCAGAGGTCTCTCATGAGAGGTTCAATAGACTTAAGGCTTTAGTGGACGAACTCACCGCTGCTCATAGCGACACCATGATCGGAAACACCTATGAGGTCTTGGTAGATGGTCCATCCAAA
>CADBDO010000055.1 GCA_902793515.1 uncultured Erysipelotrichaceae bacterium
AGAGCGGTCTTCCCTCTCTTATGGCTATCGCTTATCTTCCTAGCGATAGGCATCATCCTCATCTCAATCTACATGAACCAAATACACTGAAAGGAGAAAACACCATGAACAAGAAATTACTTGTTGTCGGAGCAGCCATGTTAAGTATCTGCATGACAGCCTGCTCACAGCCAGCGATAGAATCATCTTCAGCAACTTCGAGCGAGGAAGAAACCGTCTACGATCTCAAAAACGAAGACCTTCCAAAAGGCGTCACCACATTCCAGGCTGAAGATGGAACCACCCATAACCTTAATCGCGCTTCGATCTATAAAGCCGTTGGAGACCCACACGTCAACTCTTGCCCAGAAGATGGCAAGAAGCAGAAGCTCCTCGTCAATCCTATCCGTTTCCAGAAGGATGAAGGAGATTCGAGAGACACCATCGTCGCTGACGACGCTCTTTTGACCAAGATCACCAAAGCCTTCACCGCGACTGACGAAGAACTCAAGCAGCTCTCCGGTTCCGATATCTATTCGGTCAAGAGCTTCTATGAGCAGTCATCCTTTGGCAAAGGCGCTTTCGATGTCGTCGTCCTCCCAACCTGGGTCGACTATAACGGCACCCCAACCCAGTTCAAGAACAACTCTGGCGGCAATGGTGGCGTTCACGCTTCTACTTACCTCAAGACCTGGTACATCAGCGAATACAACAAAGCCAACCATGGCGCTTTAGGTGCGGATTGGCAATACACCTGGAATGACTTCGATAGCGACAAAGACGGCTTCATCGATCTTGTCTGGAACGTCTATGCTTACCCATACACCGAGACCAGCACCGAGTTCTGGTGGGCCTATGTCACCTACACCAGCTCCGATCCAAGCGTCGCTAGCCCAAATGTCAAAACCTTAGCCTTCGCTTCCACGAACTTCATCAGCAAGTTCAACGGATACGATACCCACACCCTCATCCACGAGACTGGCCACACCTACGGTGTTCTCGACTACTATGATTACAACAACGTCTGGAAACCAATGGGCGGAGTTGACTTAATGGATCAGAACGTCGGCGATCATAACGCTTTCTCTAAGTTCCATTATGGCTGGGTCAACCCATGGGTCATCAAGGAAGACATGCTCACTGGCGGAAAGGTCGCTGAGATCACTCTTAGAGCGACGACCCTCACCGGCGATTGCTTGGTCCTTGCTTCCCCAAATTACAACATGACCGCTTTCGATGAGTTCATGATGGTCGAGCTCATGGGTCCTTATGGACTTGCTGAGCGTGACTACAAGAGCGGCTACGAAAACACCAAAGGCTTCACTGAGCCTGGCATCAGAATCACCCACGTCGACAACCGTATGTGGAGAGGCAACCACGATGAGTGGATCTCCGATCCTAATGACCTTGGCAGAAACGGTGGAGACGTCAGAAACACCAACTCCCACGCTGGAAGAGGCGGACTCCGCACTGACCTCGACTTCTGGCCAAACGAAGATGGAAGCGCCAAGCAGTACTTCTGCCAGCTCTCCCTTATGGATTCCTCTAACGTCGATAGCTCGATGAACTGGACCAACACCGCCAACTTCACCGCCAATAACGGCACCCTCTTCAAGAAGGGTCAGCGTTTCAACCTCGGACCAAAGACCGCTTGGGCCAAGACCTTCATGCCAAGTGGAACTAACCTCTGGAACAAGGCCAAGACCACGACCGGATGGCAGGGTGACAAGATGAAGTTCACCATCGATGAGACTTGCACCTTCAACTACTACCTCAAGGTCAAAGACATCGTTAAAGACGATCAGTATGGTGCGATTGCCAAGCTTGAGGTCAAACTCGATAGCTAAGCCCTAAACAAAAATTTAGCCCTGTTTTGCAGGGCTTTTTTTGATTTTGATGAAGGGGTTATTAATAGTCGAATTCTCTGTTAGCCAAGATAAATTCTTTGAAGCGGGGGAGAGCGAATGAGACTTCACCCCAACCAGATTTGGTAATGATGCCTTTTTTTAGAAGCCTGTCTCTATATGGGGAGAAGCCTTCTTTACTAATATTTAGGGCTTTCATGATTTCTGAAGATTTGCCAATATCGAGATCCGCTAAAACGTTGACCACTTTCTTTTCGCTGTCAGGAAGGTCGAAATAGATTTTCTCATAGACGTACTCACGGAGTTTGCCGTCGAATTCTTTCAAGATTCCTTCATCTAATTTGGCTTTGCCACTTTCGTAAAAAGCATACCCAAGGACTTGATAAGCGAAGGCATAGCCATTGGTTAGTTTCGCCATTTTAACAGCTTCTTCTCTACTGACTTTGAGTGTTTCTTCAAAAGAATCGGCGATCTCCATCAGATTTAATGACCCAACGTTTGTGTTTGGGGCTCGATATAAGAAGGTAAGAGATTTTTCATTTTGAAGACTGCGGACGTTTTCGTACAGCCCAGTCATAAGGAGGTAAAGCGGATAATCTTTTCTGATAAAGATCTGATACTGTTGAACGAACGTCTTAACATTTTGGTTGTTCGAGATATCGTCGATGCAGATAAGAACCTTTTTCCCTTTCTTTTTGATGACCTCGAACATCTGCTCGAGAAGGGTAACGACATTTGAGACCGGCTTTTCGCCAGAGAGGCTAATTGAAAGACCCTGGAAGGAGAAGCTGAACTCCTTTTTAAGAAAACGGAACTTCATGTTGGCTTGTTCGTAAACACTGCTAGCGAGGTACTCAAGCATATCGGTCTCTGGATTGAGTTCAACGACGATCCAATCTTTGAGCGCAGAGAAATACTTGCTCAATCTTGTGAGCATAACGGTTTTGCCGGAACCTCTAACTCCGGTTATGAGTTCCACGGCTGCGGCAGGCGAATCAGATAAGAAAGAATCCTTGATTGAGTCAAATTGGCCTGAATTTGAAATCAAAGATTTAGGCTCTTTGCCAAACATTAATGTGAAAGGGTTGCTCATGTTTGTGTCCTCCGTTGTTATACTTTTTCTTTCCAGTTATACTTTATCATACTTGTTATACTTTGTTATACTTTTTTTGTTTCTTGTGAGAATATTTGATAACATAGCGGTGCTATGATCCTTTCGGTCGGAGAGATATTAATCGATGTCATTGAAGGAGTCTCCAAAGTCGGAGGCGCGCCTTTCAATGTGGCAGTGAACGCTTCCCGCTTAGGAGGAGACGTCTCTTTCGTTGGATCAATCGGAAAAGATGAAGAAGGGGAGTTCCTTAAGAACTTTGCTTCGTCTTTTGGATTCAACACCCTCCTTCTTAAAGAGGATATAAATAGGAAGACAACCAAGGCTATCGTTGAGCTTAAGGATGGGGAAAGATCTTTCAGGTTTGAAAGGGATAACACCGCAGACGCATATCTCCCTTTGATTGATGATTCTCTTCTTTCTAGAAGCGACATCATCCATATAGGTTCTCTTCCTCTTTCAATCAAGGAAGGAAAGGAATACATCCTCTCCCTCATCGATAAGGCCCATAAGATGAATAAGAAGATATCCTTCGATGTCAATTTCAGAAGCGATGTCTATTCTTCAGTAGAAGAAGCAATAGAGATATCGAAAAGAATCTGTCTTCTCTCCGATATCGTCAAACTCTCAGAGGATGAGATATCTCTTCTTGGAGAGGATTTCATAAAAGAAGCACTCAAAGACAAGATGGTCTTCATCACTTTAGGAAAGAAAGGCTCAATGTGTTCTTTCAAAGGGAAGGACACTTTCGCTAAGAGTGAGCCAATCAAACCAATAGACACGACAGGGGCTGGCGACGCCTTTATGGGCGCGGTCCTATATATGCTCGATAAAGACAAAGACCCGAATATGGAAGAAGTCCTTTCTTTTGCGAATAAGGTCGCAAGGGAATGCTGCCTCCATCTCGGTGCGATATAACTCTCACTAATCGTCTTTTGATAGTCTCATTGAAAAGTAGTGCATATTTTTACCGTAGTTTTCAATATGTACTCGCAAATGCACAGGCTATGTTCTATAATCTCATTGAAAAGTACGTGCAAAATATTAAAAACTTTTCAACGGAGTAATCAAAATGAATATCCAAAGAGACAGATACCTTAAACAATTGATCGACTATTCTTGGGATGGACAAGTCAAGGTCATAACCGGAATCAGGCGTTCAGGGAAATCCTATCTTTTGAAAGAGCTTTACAAGAATTACCTATTATCGATAGGGACCCCTGAAGAAAACATCATTTTCATTTCTTTGGAAGAGATGAGATTCATCAAATATAGGAACCCTATTGTTTTGGCAGAGTACGTCAGGGAGAAGGTGTCTAGTGACGGAAAGTACTATCTTTTTGTCGACGAGATACAGATGTCGGATGAAGTGCAAAATCCATATGACAAAAATGCAAAAAGAATCACCTTCTATGATGCGATTAATGATCTGAAGGAAATTAAGAACCTCGACGTTTATGTCACTGGAAGCAATTCTAAGATGCTTTCTAAAGACGTCTTGACTGAGTTTAGGGGAAGAAGCGATGAGATCAGAATGCATCCCTTGTCTTTCAAAGAATACTATTCGTATGTAGGAGGGGATAAGAGGAATGCTTTTGATGAATATGCCTTCTATGGTGGGCTCCCTCTTGTTCTTTTGAAACCAGACGAACAATCTAAGATGAGCTATCTGAAATCCCTCTTCAATGAGCTCTATTTCAAAGACATAGTTGAAAGGAAGAAGATTGAACATGAAGACGTTTTGTCTGACATTACGGATTTGCTATGCTCATCCATTGGCTCTTTGACGAATTACAGCAACATAACCAATTCCATTAATTCCGTCAGGAAAAGAAGTGGCAAAGACCTCGTTTCTTTAAATACCGTTAAATCATATATCGACGACCTCGATGACGCGTTCATGATCCATGAAAGCAAACGTTACGATGTAAAAGGCTCCTTTTATCTTTCTTATCCAAGCAAATACTATTTCGAGGATGTGGGTTTAAGAAACGCCAGAATAGGTTTTCGCCAGCAAGAGATGACCCACATTATGGAGAACATCATCTATAACGAACTTGCCATAAGGGGCTATTCTATCGATGTAGGGGTTGTTCATAAAAGCGTCAAAGACGAAAGCGGCAAAATCTCAAGGGTAAAAAAAGAGATAGATTTCATTGCTACTTTGGGCGGCAAAAAACTCTATATCCAATCGGCTTTTGCTATCGAGAGCGAAGATAAAAAGGATTCCGAGTACAGCCCTCTGAATCTTACTGGTGATTCTTTTAGCAAGATAGTTGTCAGAAACGATGTTGCAAAAAGCTGGTATGACGATAACGGTGTCTTGACCATCAACGTGATCGATTTTCTTCTTGGCGAATGGTAAGTCGATAGACAATAAAACCCCCTTCCTTCCGGAAAGGGGGCTTTTCTTATTTCATGATAAGGGTGACTGGGTTGAATGGCTCAATCTCTTCGGCTTTCGATTCTTCGTATTTCTTGTCAACCCAGATCTCATAGACGTATTCATCGAACCAAGCGTTGTCAGAGACATAATATCCGTCTTTGCCGTTGTCCTTTCCCCAGGAGTTCTCGATCTTCCATCTGTTTGGAAGACCTTTCTCATCGAGGTTAACTCCGGTGAAGGTCATGGCGTGGCAACAGGTTGATGTGCGGTAAAGAAGCCTTTCGCCTTTGGTAAGAGGGAACTCCACTCCAAGAAGCTCATCGACTCTGATGAGGTCTTTGCCCATGAGGCCTTCTTTGCGGAGGCATTCTTCTCTTACGTCGGCGGCAAACCAGACAACGGTGTCGTCTTTAAGGGAAGCGATCAAGGCTTCTTTG
>CADBDO010000056.1 GCA_902793515.1 uncultured Erysipelotrichaceae bacterium
GCCTTATCGACATAGACGCCTTTGGCGTTCTTGAAATGATATTTGTAGCCTTGGTAGTTGTGTAAAGATGGGATGAAGATCTCCCAGGTTCCTGAATCGTCGATGCGCTCCATCTTGTCGTGGGTGACGTCCCATCCGTTCCAGTCGCCGATGACGGAAACATCCTCAGCTAAAGGAGCGTATAACCTAAAGACAACACCAGTGTTGGTGCCTCTTTTCTCGAAGTGAGCGCCGAAGAAACGATAGGCCTCAATGCTTTGACCCATTAAGAAATCGTAAAGAATTCCGAATGCCATAGTCGTTTCTCCCTTTCTTAAGCCACAATTATAAGTTACAAGTTTCTTTTAGAAAAGAAAAAGACAATTATTTGTTTCCTTTGCCCTTAGGCTTTACTTAGAGTAAAATCTTTCTCGGTTAAAAGAGGTAATTCACTATGTCAAAATGCATGGCAGTCAATGCCGGAAGCTCTTCCATCAAGTACAAACTCTACGAGATGCCAGAAGAGAAAGTTATTTGTTCAGGTTTGGTCGAGAGAATCGGCCACGATGACGGACACTTCGTCATCAAGTTCAACGGCGAGAAGAAAGAGGAAGTCCTCCCTCTCCCAGATCACTCTGTCGGTGTCGCGCGCATCCTCAAGGCCCTTCTCGAGTTCAACATCATCAAATCCTATGACGAGATCAAAGCCGTCGGCCACCGCGTCGTCCAAGGTGGAAAATACTTCAGCAAATCCGCTTATTTTAATAAGGATACCGAAGAGAAGATCACCAAGCTCATCCCGCTTGACCCTCTCCACGCTCCAGCCCACTTAATGGGTTTCCACGCTTTCAAAGACGCCCTTCCTGAGGCCACTGCCATCGCCGTCTTCGATACCGCTTTCCATCAGAGCATGGAACCAGAGGACTACATCTTCCCAATCCCATACGAGTTCACCGAGAAATACGATTGCCGTAGATACGGTGCTCATGGCACTTCCCATAACTTCATCGCCATCGAAGGCGAGAAATACGTCAAGGATTCCAAAGAGAAGAGAATCATCTCCTGCCACCTTGGCTCCGGCGCTTCCCTTTGCGCCATCAAGAATGGCAAGTGCGTCGCCACTTCCATGGGTCTCACCCCTCTTGGCGGAATCATGATGGGCACCCGTTCCGGTGACATCGACCCATCCGTCTATTACTATCTTTGCGACGAAGCCAAGCTCCCATATGACGAGGTTTACGATATCCTCAACAAAAAGAGCGGATTCTTAGGCGTCAGCGGTATCTCTAACGACACCCGCGACGTTGAGGAAGCCGCCAGCAAAGGAAACGAAAGAGCTAAGCTCTCAATTGCTCTTTGGGCCAGAAGAGTCGCTGACTATATCGGCTCCTATTACGTCCGCCTCGGTGGCGCTGACCTCATCGCCTTCACCGCAGGTGTCGGTGAGAATTCCGCGCTCTTCCGTGCGGAAGTCCTTAAGAGAATTGAAGAATCTCTTGCACTTAAGATCGATTACGAGAAGAATAATGAACTTCACGGAAAAGAAGGACTCATCTCCAAGGAAGGCTCCGCCATCAAAGTGGCCGTCATCCCAACCGACGAGGAAGTCATGATCGCCCGTGATTGCATGAAGGCCTTAGAAGGAACCCTCTAATGAAACTTGACCCACTCATCAAAGCCTACGCCCTAGAGCATAAGAAAGAGTTCTCTCTTTTTAAGCAAGCCATCAAAAGGTATGACAGAATTGCGATATTCCGCCATATCAGGCCTGACTTTGACGCGATGGGAACCCAGATGGGTCTATACACTTTCATCAAGGACAACTTCCCAGAGAAGGAAGTCCATTTCCTTGGTGACAACCACGTCAACTACACCCCTCGCATCTTCCCAGAGACCGAGAGGCTGAACGAAAGTTGGTTCAAAGAACCATTCCTTGCCATCGTCTGCGATGTCGGAGACCATGAAAGGATTGCCGATCCTCGTTACAGGTATGCCTCTTATATCTGCAAAGTCGACCACCACCCATTCATCAAAGAGATCGCCAAACACCCAATCCTCGATATCAATAAGCCTGCCGCCGCTGAGCTCATGTGCGACATCCTTCTTTCTTGGGAAGGAACGCGTCTCTCGAAAGAGGCTGCAAGGTATTTTTACATCGGAATTGTTGGGGATTCTGGACGATTCCAGTACCGCAATACCTCTGGTCATACCTTCGCGGTGGCCAAGGCTCTTATCGATACAGGCATCGACATCAACTCCATCTACCTTGAGATGTACGAAAGAAGTCTCGAGGACCTCAAGTGCGAAGCCTATATCCTCTCGAATTTCCATGTCTCACCTCACGGAGTCGCCTACTACATTCTTAGTGATGACACACTCCATGAACTCGGCATCACCCGCGAGCAAGGCAAGGACAACGTCAACATGTTCAGCAACATCGCGGGCGTTAATGCATGGTGCTCAGTGACCGAGGACAAATCGAGCGTCAAAGACTATTGTTGGAGAGTCTCGATCCGTTCAAAAGAGAAGGATATCTCGAAGGTTGCGAACGTTTGGAGAGGCGGAGGCCACGCCCAAGCAAGCGGGGCCAAAGTCAAATCGCTTGAGGAACTCCCGCTCCTCATCGCCGACCTCGACGCTTTGTTCGCTTAAGCAAAGGGCTGTCAAAATGACAGTCCTTTTTCTTTTCTTTGAAAAGGGTTTCATTTTCTATCGAAAGCACTAAAATACTCTCATGAGCGTTTTAACCGGATTAGCTGATTTACATGACTTTCCACTTATTCTTCTCTACGTCGTTACAGCTGCGATCGTAGTCTTTGTTTCGCTTAAATTAAGCGATTTCCTCAACATCATCGACAAAAAGAGCAACATCTCAGGGGCTTTCCTCGGCGGCGTTCTTCTTGCCGCGGTCACCTCTCTCCCAGAGCTCTTCTCGTCACTCACGGCGACCGTTTTCGTCAAGGACAACAACTACGTCCTTGGCAATGTCCTTGGAAGCAACCTCTTCAACATGATGATCTTCGCTCTCATCTTCTTCATCTTCTTTAAGAAGATGGTCGAGAAGAAGGTCTCGAAATACTTCCTCGTGAGCATGGCCTTCAGCGGCGCTCTATATGTCTTGACCACCATCGCTGGCCTTATCTTCGTTCCTAATGGATGGATCCTTGGCTACTTCAACCCTGTGAGCATCCTCATCATCGCCGTCTACGTCATCTCGATCATCAAGACTCCAAAGATCGAAGAGGCCGAGGAAGAAGAGGAGAAAGAAAGCAAAATCACCCTCAAAACCGCGGTCATTCTCTTCGTCGTCTTCGCCGTCGTCCTTGTTGCCGCTTCAATCTTCCTTACCTATCTCACCGACGCTATCAGCGTGAAATATAGCCTTGGCGCATCCTTTGGCGGCGCGCTCTTCCTTGGTGTTGCCACCTCTCTCCCAGAGCTCACCTCCACCATCAACCTCGCCAGAAAGAGGAACTTCCAAGCCGCTTATAGCGACCTTATCGGAAGCTGCATCTTCAACTTCCTCATCCTCACTTTCTCCGACGCCCTCTCATTTGGTTGCAAGACCAACGTCTACTTCTTCGACCAGAGCGCCTTCATGATGATCGTCTTTGGCGCGATTGAATTCATCGCTTTGCTTATCGGCCTCATCCTTCTTATCAAGGGTGTCGACGGAAATAAGATCCAGAACAGAATCATCTTCTACGCGCTTGGAACCGTCCTTGTTGCCTCTTACGTCGCCTTCGTCGTTCTTAGCAACGTCAATTTAGGCCTTTCCTTCGCTCCATTCATCAAATAAAAATCCCCCGCAAATCCTTAGCGGTTTTTTAGACCATGGACAAAAAATCCAAGAAACACCTGATAAACAAGTACCTTTTCTTCAGCAAGAAATATGGCGCGACTTTGACGGTGTATGCAAGGACCGATAAAAAGGCCATGGAGATCGTCGACATGGCGAATCTTTATAATGACGCCGAATGGTCTAAGTATGACGACAAGACAAAATTTAAGACCCAGGTCTTGATTGACGAAGATCCTGAGGAACTCGAAAAAGAAGAATACGAGATTGTCCTCACTGAGCTCGAAAAACGAAAAAAGCTCTTCATGGATACAAGAGCCTGACTTCCCTATTATAGGTTAACCTATAAACTTAATTTGTAACCAGTTTATCGACAAGCATGTCGTTTTACTTCGTGCGTATTAGCGCGTAAAATATACGACGCGGTGAGTACCGCGCTTGCAGGAGTAAAGATATGTCAGAAAAACAAATCGAAGAAAAGGGACCTATCACCGAAAGCTATCTCAAGAAGTTAAATGCTTTCTGGCGTACGGCCAACTACCTTTCCGCTGCCCAACTTTATCTGTTGGACAATCCATTACTCAAACGCCCATTGACTGAGGCTGATGTTAAGAAGAAGATCGTCGGCCACTGGGGCACAGTTCCTGGACAGAACTTCATTTTCTGTCACATGAACAGAGCCATCAAAAAATATGACCTCGACCTCATCCTTTTGAGCGGTCCAGGACATGGTGGCAACTTCTTCATCGCCAACGACTACATCGATGGCACTTATAGCGAGATCTATCCAAACATCTCCCAGGATGAAGATGGTCTTAGAAAATTATTCAAACAATTCTCATTCCCAGGAGGAGTCCCAAGCCACTGCGCCCCTGAGACCCCTGGTTCAATCAACGAAGGCGGCGAGCTTGGCTATTCCATCGCCCACGGCTTTGGCGCTGTCTTCGATAACCCTGATTTGATTGCCGCTGTCATTGTTGGTGATGGCGAGGCTGAGACCGGCCCTCTCGCCACTTCTTGGCAGAGCAACAAGTTCCTCAACCCAATCACCGATGGTGCGGTTCTTCCGATCCTCCACCTCAATGGCTACAAAATCTCCAACCCAACCGTGCTTAGCCGCATCCCACACGATGAGTTAGTCAGCTATCTCCGTGGCATGGGCTGGGAGCCATACTTCGTCGAAGGCGACGATCCAATGAAGATGCATAAAGCCATGGCCGAAGCCACTGACGCCTGCATCGAGAAGATCAAAGCCATCCAGAAGCACGCCAGAGAAAATAACGACCCAACCAGACCAATTTGGCCAATGATCGTCCTCCGCACTCCAAAAGGATGGACCGGTCCTAAATTCGTCGATGGCAAGATGGTCGAAGGCTCTTTCAGAGCCCACCAAGTCCCACTCCCAATGGACAAAGACGGAGAACTCGCTCAGCTTGAAGAGTGGCTCCGTAGCTATAAGCCAGAGGAATTATTCGATTCCGAAGGACATATCCTCCCAGAAATCCGCGAACTCGCTCCAAAAGGCAACGCCAGAATCGGTGCTAACCTCCATGCCAATGGCGGTCTCCTTCTCCGTGACCTCCGCATGCCTGACTTCCGTAAGTATGGCATCAAGGTCAAAGAGCACGGCGCCAAAGAAGGCCAGGATATGATCGAACTTGGCTCCTTCGTCCGTGACATCATCACTTTGAACAAAGACGCCAGAAACTTCCGTGTCTTCGGACCAGACGAGACCCTTTCCAACCGTCTCAACCACATCTTCGAAGTCACCGACCGTCAATGGGATGCCGAAACCCTCCCAACCGATGAATTCTTAGCCGCCGATGGCCGCGTCATCGACTCCATGCTCTCTGAGCACCTTTGCGAAGGCTGGTTAGAAGGATACCTTCTCACCGGACGTCATGGTTTCTTCGCTTCCTATGAGGCCTTTGCCCGTATCATCGACTCGATGGTCGCCCAGCACGCCAAATGGCTCAAGGTCTGCAATCAGCTTCCT
>CADBDO010000057.1 GCA_902793515.1 uncultured Erysipelotrichaceae bacterium
ATAACTTTTATTACAAGAAAGAAAAGAGAGTTTGATCAACGCCGCCCTTAAAAGAGAAGAAGAGCAGATCGAAAAGGCTCACGAAGAAAAAGAAAGTAAATAAAATTCTTTACAAAGAAATAAGGCCCTATGGCCTTTTTTCTTCATTAAAAAGACTACAGTTTATATTGATTTTTAAATCGTGTACAATAAAACTCGCAAGAAACATCTTAATGATAATGAGAGAAGAATCATTTTGATTACCCCTCAAGAAAGGAATGTTTTTCATGAAGAAGTTTTTCAAGGTCCTCACAATCCTTGCCTTCCCATTGATGACCGTTAGCTGTGTCAATGATGGCGGTGGCATCAACCCTGCCTCTACTGGATTGTCCGAGGACACATCCTCCCCATCAACATCATCTTTAGCTTCAACCGCAAGCTCCTCCGTCTCAAGCGTTGCCGCTTCCTCCTCGACGACCGGAAAGTCGTCAAGCAAGGCTTCCTCGTCCGTCCACACCCATAACTGGGGCACCGAATGGTCCGCTGACAAGAATCAGCACTATCACGTTTGCACCACCTGTGGCGAGAAGAAAGACGCCGCCAACCATACATTCGGCAATTGGGTCGAAGAGAACTTAGGCACCAAGCTTAACGACGATCGTTTCGCTAATTCCAACGTCAAGTACAGAACCTGCTCAACCTGCGGTTACGAACAGATGGACAGCACCCACGCCGTTCTCCCAGAGATCAGATTCACCTTTGATGCCGCCGATCCAAACGCCAACTTCGCGACTGCCGCCAGAAGCACCGATACCACAAGACCTACCGTCTCTGGCAACATCACGATCACCAACGCTGGCGAATACAACACCACCAAGAACCTTGTCGCCACTATGAAGGTCAGAGGCAACCAGACCGCTGGCTTCGATAAGAAAGGCTTCCAGATCAAATTTGACAAGAAACAGTCGATGCTTGGCCTCAATGGCGGAAAGAAATTCAAGAAGTGGGTCCTCTTAGCCGATGCTAAGGACACCACCATTTCCAGAAGTGCTTTAGGTTTAGAGCTCTCCAAAGGCGTCATTGCCGACGATTCCAAAGTCTGGGCCACCGACTTCACACCGGTCTCCGTCTATCTCAACAACACTTACTGGGGCATGTATATGCTCGCTGAGCAGAAAGAGGTCAAAGATGGCCGTATCAACCTCCCAGAACCAGAAGAGGATGTCATCGATCCAGAGACCGGCGAGGAAACCACCGTCCCGATCACGTCGACCGCTATCGGCTACAACTTCGAGCTCGACTACTATGCCCGTAACGAAGCCCAGAAAGGCGCCGAGGGTGACCCAACCTTCGAAATCGATTACGGCAATTATTTCACTACCTCCAGCTACAACATCGAGAGCTGCTTAGCCAACTCTGGCTTAGGTATCGTCAAGACCTACACCATGAACTCTGACATCACCGACAGCACAGCCGGCACCAACCAGCAGACCAACGCCTCCAACAGCGCCCAGGTCGCTTGGATGAAGAACAGACTTCAGGCTCTCTTCAAAGTCTTAGCCGAAGGTTCCAAGAACAACTCCGCCAAAGACATCAATGAGAACAACCAGATGATTTCCGCTCCATCCGGCACAACCGTTAAGCAAGCCATCGAAAAGCATTTCGACTGCAACGCTTGGGCCGAAGGCTTCATCATCAACGCCGTCTGCTTACCACCAGATGTCGGTTATTCTTCCTTCTACATGTCCTTCGACAACTCCGCCACCGGCGATAAGAAGTTAAGATTCGACAACCCATGGGATTTCGACAGCAACTTCGGTAACAGAAGAGGCTTCATCGAGAAAGCTGGCCAGACTTCCAACGGCAAAGATCCATACTTCATGGATAGAACCGCCAATATGTGGCTCCAACTCCTTGGCAAGATGAGCTGGTTTATGAACGACTACGTCATTCCAAAGTGGAATACCGTCAGAACCAACCAGACCTTCGAGAAGATGATGTCCTTAGCCAGAACCTTCTATAAGTACTACGATGCTGAGTACGCCAAGAACTTCACCAAGTGGACAACCACCCAGGCTTCTGACAACAACGTCGGCAGCTACTTCAACGGTGATGGTGTCACAAGGGGCGAACTCAGAACGCCATTCGTCAACGTCAACGATCGCGCCAGCGCTCAGGCCGAGACCCTTAAATGGCTTGCCGAACGTGTTAACTACCTTGAACACAAATGGGTTCCAAATAGCACCAGAACTCCTCTCCCAACCAAGTAATTAATCACATTACAAAAAGAGCAGCGGGCAATTAGCTCGCTGCTTTTTTATGCGAACAATCATCGGCATTGTCATTAAAAAGCTTTTTAATAATGAGCTTTCCTTATTCAAGCGATTCGATGCACGCTGTATAATCCCCATGTGGTGTGACGAAATACGCTTTCCATACGATGCAGCGCGTCAGCAATAGGTATGTGAAATGCAAGGTTTGCGGCCATTATAAGGAAGACTATGATCAAGATTGGAGGCAAACCCATATGGTTTATAAGAGAATCATCATTCCGTTGTTGCTCTCGTTGCTGGCTTTTTCCGCGTGCTCCCAAACCGGCGAGGGGCCATCTTCGGAGCCCGCAGCGCAATCCTCTTCCGAAAGCCTGCCCCTGGAAGAATCCTCTTCCGGACAACCTTCGCAGAGCCAATCGTCTTCTGAGTTGTCGGAATCTATTTCAGATGGAAAGGTTTATTACACAGTATCGTTTTATCAATCGTATCTTCGCAGGGCCGATGCAATGGGGAGAAACGGTTTGAGATTTGATACTTCGCTTCAAATTGAAGCAGGAACCGCCCTTTATCGCACAACAGAAGAAGGCCGTGCTTTCTATCACAACAACCTGCATCCTTTATACCAGCCACACGGCCAATCTTACGATATCTTATATCTTTTTCATGACGCTGAATGTACCGACTTATATGTGCATGGCGACCCCATTTTATCTGATTCAACGTTCTATTATTTTGGGGAAGGATAAATCAAAGGCCGTTCTTCCAAAGATTGCAAAAACATATAAGAACATATAAGCCAAAAAATAGCAGCGAGCCCTAAAGCTCGCTGCTTTTTCTTTGCCCATTATTTTGCTACAATATATCCATAAAAGGAGTCACATATCATGGAACAACTCGTTTCTTTTATCGAAGAAGCCTTGGGTTTAGGTGATATCAATGATGGCATCGCCATCGCTTTGTTCATCGTCATCATCCTTATCGGCATCGTCAGTATCTTCGCCTTCGGAGTGGAGATCGCTCTTGCCATCAAGTACGTCAGATTCAACCGCGTGCAGAATAGCAGGGGGCAAAACGGCGAAGAGATCGCTAGAGACTTACTAGACAAAGAAGGCCTTAACCACATCAGGGTCAGCGTCACCGGCTCATTCCTCTTCGGAAACAGCTATTCGCATTACTTCAAGAAAGTCCGTCTTAGGAGATGGACCGTCAAGAAGAGGAGTATCTCTTCACTAGCGATGGCCGCTCAGAAATCATCCCTTGCCGTCCTTGATAAAGAAGGCGACAAAGACATGAAGACCAGGATTGCCTTAACGCCTCTTATCTATTTTGGCCCTCTTGCCTTCGTCCCGCTTGTTGTCATCGGTATCGGCCTTGATATCGTTTTATTCCACACCATCGGCGTTTTCTCAATCATCTTAACTGCCTTAGGCTTACTCTTCTATCTCGTCTCATTCATCATGTCGATCATGGTTCTTAAGACCGAGAAGAAGGCTCAGGAAAAGGCAATCGAGGTCATGCGTAGAGATAACCTCGCCAACGAAGAAGAGATTGGAATGTGCAAAGAGCTCTTCCGTCTTTATAACATCGAGTACATCAACGACATGGTCATCGCTCTCCTTGAGCTCATCTACCGTGTCCTTCTCTTATTCGCGAATATGTCGAGCTCATCTTCATCTTCGAGAGATTAAGCGGAAATTGTAGGGGTTTTTCAAAAAAAGGGTGGCAAATCGCAATCCTTTTCTTTTTTATTTCTTGATCGTAATCATGTAAGCAGGGGATTTCCTGCCTTCGACGTTCACTTCTTTGAAGCCCATGAGGTTCGCTAAGGCTTTATTGCCATAGAGATAGAAATGGACAGGGTTGACCCTCTCAGAGATCTTCTCCATCAGGAACGGAATCCCTTCTTTAAGGTATTCTTTCTCGCCAGAGACATTGAAGAGAAGGACTTTGTGGGCGCTTAGATGCATATAAGAGACTTCGCCAACCCTCTTGTGGTTCCATAGCACGATGTAATCGACTTCGCCTTCTTTCTTCTTTTTGCTAGAGATTTTGGTTCCTCTCATGTCTTCCGGGAGGATGATTGGGCGAAGCGAGAGAGAAGGTTTCTTCTCGTGGACATATTCGATGTTTGGGAAATAGAGGTTAAAGGACTCGTAATTGCTTAAGAGGTTACGGAGGTTCATGACGCTTTCATGATGCTCTTTGTAGAGCTTCTTGACGAAGTCTTTGGTGACCTCTCTTTCGGTATGTTTATTCGCTGGGCAATTAGTGTCAACGATAGGAAACTTTTCTTCCTCAGCCATATGGACCAAATACCATTCGTGGCAGTAGATGAGAGGCCTAATGAAAGTGATGCCCGCTCTCTCAAGCGTCATCTTAGGATCAAAGGTCGCAACCCTTCCTCCATGGACCATGTTCATGAATAAAGTTTCGACAGAGTCTTCATTATGGTGAGCGAAGGCGACTTTGTTGCAGTGGAGCCTTTTCGCTTCTGCGTTGATCGCGGCTTTCTTCATGCGTGAGCAAATCGAGCAAGGAAGATGGCCATCAGGTTTCTTATGCGCTTTCAAAATATCATAGACGAATCTACTGTCAACGACAGACAACTTTGTGCCACATTCTTCGGCGAACTTCTCAAGCTTTTTTATCTCATTTCTATCGAAGTCGAAACCAAGGTCGAGGAAGATCGGATGGACCGTGAATTTCTTCTTTGAATAGAGGGTGTATATCGAAAGGGCCTTTAAGAGGCAAAGGGAGTCTTTTCCTCCAGACACGCCGACTGCGATTCTGTCACCCTCATCAATGAGAGCGAAATCGAGGTCGGCCTTTCTAAGCGATGACAAAACGTTACGGATATAAGCCATGGGGATATTATCAAACTAAGTAACACTTAGGAAAAGAAAAAAGAGGAAGATTCTTTATAGGAGTCTTGCCTCTTTGGCTTCGTTTAGGAAGGAAGTGCCGAATTTGGAGAAGGTCTGCCTATGTAAGTCAAGGTCATTAAGCGCTTTAGCGACAAATAACGGCATCGCCCCAATGAACTTGATCTCGAGGATGCCATATCCTTCTTTAAGAAGGCTCTTTCCTCCAAGCTTATTGATATCGAAGTCCTCTCTTCGGTAAGTTATGTCTTTATCAACGGTGAGGCGAAGGTAATCTTCCCCAGGTTTATTCATATAGGCAATCCTCTCATATTGCATGAGGGTATTAGGGACGATTGAGCCTCTATATCTTTCTTTGAAAATGGCGAGCTCATCGATGAATTCATCGTGTTTGGTGTCTCCATTCTTTGGAGGGAATACCCCTTTGTTCACGAAATCATCGACCTCTTCTTTGCTAATGTAGATACGCCTTTTGTAGACATCCTTGAAGATCTTGTCTTTGAACTCGAGGAAGTAGATTGGCTTATCTCCTCCATAGGACCTTAAGCGCA